>CALLZJ010000174.1 GCA_937858435.1 uncultured bacterium | reverse complement strand
CTCGAAGCCGCGGATCGCGTCCGGGACGCGACGCTCGGTCAGCGCGGGGAGCGCGGCGCGGTACGCGCGGCTCGCGGCGTCGGCGGCCGGGGCCGGCTCCGCCGTCGGTGCGGCGCGCACGTCGACGGGCGCGGGCGGGATCGCGGGGCCGCCCGCCGTCGGATCGTCACCGGCGCCGAAGGCCGGGAGGCGGGGGGCGGCGAGCGGCGGTGGCTCGAGCCACGCCGGGGCGTCGGGGCCGGGAGCAAAAAGCCCCCCGGAGCGCGGGCCGGCTCGGGGGGGTCGAGGCGCCGCCAACCCCCGCCGTTGAGCCAGCCGTAGCTCACTCGGTCAGGCGAGAGCCGGGCCGCCAGGCGGGATTGGTTCGGCCCCGGCACGGAGAGTTGGAGCGCGGTTTCATCATCCTCGGGCAGATCGAAGCGGAGCCGGGCCAGGGACTGGGCCAGTCGTTCGATCCGGGCCGCATGCATTTCGATCACGGGCCAGAGCGGCCAGAGTGGCAGCGCCAGGTCCGGACCCAACGTGAGCACCACGGGCAACGAGCGATAGTCGGCATCGCCAGTCGCCAAGGCATACCACGAGAAGCGGAGCCCCTGGTGATACTGCACGTGCTCCTTGGGCTGGATGGCTACCCAGTCGGCCAGGTCGTCGGCCGGTGCGTCGGCCGTGCCGATGCCGAAGACGCCCTGCTGCCCCCGTAAGAGCGGCACCCAGCGCCGATCTCCTTCGAAGTCGCCACCGCTGGGCCGTCGCAAGCTGCCGGGGTGCGTATGCACAATGCCCAGGATGGTGAGACGCCGATCTGCCTGGCGGAGGATGCGACTGGCAACGGCCTGCGCATCCGCGTTGAAGCGGACATGGGCCTCGCCGGCTTCCCGCCCCGCGCCGGCCGGGAGGGTCGCCAGCACCAGGGCATCGGTCTCCCGCCGCAGCCCCATGAGGACCCAGCCTGTCTCCTCGAGGCCGCGGTCTGTTGCCCGGTGCTCGCGGAACTGCGTGAAGAGCGCTCGGCAGACGCCATCGGTGAGCGTGACCCGCTCGAGCAGTTCGAGCGGCCCGATGGGTTCTGGGTGCGCGGCTGAGGCAGGCCCCGAGGGCACTGCCGGAGGCAACCACCGGTCGAGCCAGGGCCGAATGCGCGCCAGCCAGCGGGCGAGTGCTTGTCGTAGCCGTGTCACTTGCGCCGCCTTGGCCTGGCTGGCGTCCGGCCCACAAGCTCCAGAATGCTCCACAGGCTCGGGTCTTCCCAGTAGGGAAACTCCGGGCCCAGACCCAGCGATTGCTGGCCGAGTTCGGCGTCCTTGACGAGGTAGTAGAAACCCAGCCGCGGATGGCTCTCCGGATCGAAGCCCTGCAGGGCCGCGGCGGGGATGAAGGCAGCGAGACGATAGCCGCCGCGCAGCCGCCGGACGCGGAGCAGCAACTGGCCCGGCGGCGCCAGCGGTGCATCGTGCTGGGCTCGGTGAATCTTGACCTGCCCCGCGGCCGGGTCGGCACCGTCGGCCCCGCCCCCCACCGGGAGGAAGTAGAACTGATGACAGAAGCGGCTTGCCCGATGGATGGTGCGGGTGTCGCGCGTGTCGATCCAGAGATGGAGGCCATCGCTGCCCAGGGGCCGCTCCGCGCTGCCCGCCGAGGCGAGGTCCTTGCCGCGGACTTCGACTTGCAGGGCGAGCCCCTGGTCGTTCCAGGCGAGGCGGACGTCGGCGAAGCGCGGCTGAACCGCGAGCCGGGCCGCCGTGTCCACCCGACACGGGGCGGGCAGATCGACGAGATCATCGTCGTCGAGCCGGGGCACGTCGGCACGATAAGGGCACTGGTAAGCCAGGCGAAAGAGGAGCGGCGTCGGCAACAGACTCATGGCGCGGCCCGGCCCGGATGTGAACAGCAGTATCGAGTCCTCCCTTAGGTTACGCTGAACCGGGGCCACTGTCTCGCATACAATGCCCCAGCGACATGGCGTCGCAACGGGCCGGCCGAGACCGACCCGCAGCGGTGGAGCAGGAGCGCGCCGACATGGCCGATAAGATCACGCCTCGGGCCCAGGACTATCCGCAGTGGTATCTGGACATCGTTAAGCAAGCCGGGTTGGCCGACAACTCCGACGTCCGTGGCTGCATGGTCATCAAGCCCACCGGTTTCGCCCTGTGGGAGAACATGCAGCGGGCCCTGGATCGGCTCTTCAAGGCGACCGGCCACGTCAACGCTTACTTCCCGCTCTTCATCCCGATCAGCTATCTCGCCAAGGAAGAAGAGATGGCCGAGGGCTTCGCCAAGGAATGTGCCGTCGTCACCCACCATCGCCTCAAGGCGGAGAAGGGCAAGGGGCTCTACGTCGATCCCGAGGCCAAGCTCGAAGAGCCGCTCGTCGTGCGGCCCACCTCCGAGACCATCATCTGGCGGACCTACAAGGATTGGATTCAGAGCTACCGCGACCTGCCGATCCTGGTGAACCAGTGGGCCAACGTCGTCCGCTGGGAGATGCGGACCCGGCTCTTCCTGCGCACGGCCGAGTTCCTCTGGCAAGAAGGGCACACCGCTCACGCCACCCAGGCTGAGGCCGAGGAGGAAACACTGCGGATGGTGCGGATCTACCAGCAGTTCGCCGAGGAGTTCATGGCGATGCCGGTGCTGGTCGGGCCGAAGACGGAAGGGCAGAAGTTTCCAGGCGCGATCTACACGCTGTGCATCGAGGCGCTCATGCAGGACGGCAAAGCGCTGCAGGCCGGCACCAGCCATTTCCTGGGACAGAACTTCGCCAAGGCGTTCGACGTCACCTTCCAGAACGACAAGGGGCAGCGCGAGTATGCCTGGGCCACGAGCTGGGGTGCCTCGACCCGTCTGATCGGCGGGCTCATCATGACCCATTCCGATGACAACGGGCTGGTCGTCCCGCCCCGGCTGGCACACACCCACGTCGCCATTTGCCCGCTGGGCAAGACCGACGAGGAGCGGTCGGCCAGCCTGGCGGCGGCCGAGAAGCTCGCCGCCGAGCTGCGGGGGCTGCCCCGCTGCGAGTTCTTCGGCTACGAGCCGCTGACCGTCAAGGTCGACCAGGCCTTCGACAAGTCGCCGGGCTTCCGCTATGCCGAGTACGAGTTGCGTGGCGTGCCGGTCCGTGTCGAGATCGGCCCCAAGGACCTCGAGAAATCCGCCTGCGCCGTGGCGCGGCGCGACCGGCCCGGCAAGGACGGGAAGGCCTTCGGCGTGCCGCTCGCCGGTGCCGCGCAGCACATCGATCAGCTCTTGCGTGACATCCAGGCGTCACTTTTCAACCGCGCCAAGGAGTTCCGTGAGTCCACCACGCGGACGGCCCGGACCTATGACGAGTTCAAGGAGATGATCGAATTGCCGGGATTCATCTGGGCGCACTGGGACGGCACCCGCGCCACGGAAGATCGCATTCAGGAAGAGACCAAGGCGACGATCCGCTGCCTGCCCTACGACGGCCCGAGCGAGCCGGGCACGTGCATGATCTCGGGCCAGCCGTCGGCGCGACCGGTCGTCTTTGCTCGGGCCTATTGATTCAGCCCGACGTTACCCAGGGGCATGCCGCTTGCGACAACGCGGCTGGCCGAGAATTTCGCCTAAAACGAAGGCCGCCCGCAGGTTGACCGGGTTGCGGAAGTAGCCTTGCACCTGCCTGGTCAACTCGTTACGAGAGGGAGCGGGCGTTCCCCGCGCGGTGGGACCCAACAGGCCGACCGGCGCGAGCAGGACTGGCGTCGGCAAGTCTAGCGAAGTGCCGAGCGGAGCCGGAACCATATCGTAGACCCGGGCCGTCGGAGGTGGCTCGACCGGCCGGGCCATCACAACTGGCTTTGGCCGCTGGGAGACGGGCTTGGCCTTGGGCTTCGGCTTCTCGATGACCTTGGCCTGCACCGGGCGCTGCCGCTGCCGGGGCGGCTCCACGCTCTCCACCGGAATCGCACGCGGCGTGCGGGCCGGCGGCTGCTGCTGGGGCGGCGGCTGTTGCTGCTGACGGCGGCGATTGATCTCTTCGAGGAAGCGGTCGATGTCCGTGGCCGCGGGGCGCGGCCGGGCGGCGATCGGACCGCCCCCGGGCTTCTTGACCTCTCCCGCGTTCTTCAGCACGTTGCTGATGACCCACACCCCGAAGGCCACCAACAGGACGACAATCGTCATCGGATCCATGGACTGGCCCTCTGGCGCGCGGAGCAGCAAACGGTGGACGCCGGCACGAGTCTGCCGACGTCCGGGGGATTAGCTTTCCTGAACCGGACGCTTATCGGAATCCCGCCGACCGGTGCCCGACTCCGGATTGGCGATCGACTGCCGCATTTCGGTGTCGGCAATCAGATTCCGCATGTTGTAGTAGTCCATCACGCCCAGCTTGCCGTCGCGGATGGCGCCGGAGATAGCCAGCGGCACCTGGGCCTCGGCCAGCACCAGTTCGGCACGGTTGTACTCGACCTTGGCCCGGTTCTCCTGCTCGGCGGCAACGGCGGCGGCACGACGCTGCTCGGCCTGGGCCTGAGCGACCTTGAGGTCCGCCTGGGCCTGGGCGGCTTGCAGATTGGCACCCACGTTCTCGCCCACCTCGACGTCCGCGATGTCGATCGACACGATGTCGAACGCCGTAGCCGAGTCGAGGCCCTTGTTGAGCACTTCCCGGGAAATGATGGCCGGGTTGGCCAGCACTTCCTTGTGGTCGTTCGCGGAACCGATCGCCGATACGATGCCCTGCCCCACGCGGGCAATGATCGTCTCTTCGGTGGCACCGCCGACCAGGCGTTCAAGCTTGGTGCGGACCGTCACGCGGGCCTTGACCCGGAGCTGAATGCCGTTGCGGGCCACCGCGTCGAGCGTGCGCGAGCCCTTGATCGGGTCGGGGCAGTCGATCACCTTCGGGTTCACCGAGGTGCGGACCGCGTCCAGGACGTCGCGGCCGGCCAGGTCGATGGCAGCGGCGGTCCGCCAGGGCAGCTCGATGCCGGCCTTGAACGCGGCGATCACGGCGGCGGAAGTCTTGGGCACGTTGCCCCGGGCGAGATAGTGCGATTCCAGGTCGTCGGTGAGCACCCGCACGCCGGCCTGCACCAAGGCGATCTTCTGCTTGACGATCAACGACACGTCCGCCTTGCGGAGCGACATGCCAATCATGCGGAGAATGCCCACGTCCGCGCCGGTGAAGTAGGCCTGGATCCACAGATTGAAGTACTTGAAGAACACCAGCAACAGCACCAGGACAAACAGGCCGACGACGATCAGCGTGCCGATGATCCAAGGCGACAGGGGAGTCGGGGGTGCCTGGGCAAGCAGCAACGACGCCATGGAGTGAACTCCTCAGTTGACGATAAGGGCATCAGCCAAGCCGCGGGGCACACCCGGCGCCTGGACCGACGGTTATGCTAGCAAATCGCCGGGAAGGTCGCGCAGGGATTCGGGCAGGCCGCTCATCTCGGGCGCCTGGAGCGGGCGGATGATCAGTTGGCTGCCCTGAATGCCGATCACCTTCACGACCTGGCCGGAATCGACGAACATGCCCTCGGCGATGGAGTCGATGCGGCGGCCGTCGATGAGGGTCGCCCCGGACGGTTGGTGAGGGGTCAAGGTTTTGCCGTACGAGCCGCGGTACTTCTCCAGCTCGAGCAAAGCGCCGGTGTCGGCGATGGACTGTTCCTCCGTCGGCTGCTGGAGCAGGAGCCGCTTGCCCATGGGCGTGGAGGGGTAGTAGTAAAAGGCGATCCCGAGCACGACGGGCAGGACGATGCCGAGGGAAATGACGGCGATGAGACCGGACGTCACACCACCTCCTTCCGACTCGGGGGCGTAGAAAATCATGACCACGCCCAGGACCAGCGCGGTCATGGCCAGGATGAAGAGCATGCCGCCAGACGGAATGAAGACTTCGGCCGCGAGCAGCAACAGGCCGATGACGATGATGACGATACCCCACATCATATTGGCTCATTCTCCGAAAGACGAAGCACTCTAGACCGTGCGCACCACGACGCGCAGCCCGTCGATCTCGATCACCTGGATGCGCGTGCCGGCGTCGACATACCCGCCGTCCAGCATGACGTCGATGTACTGGTCGCCGAACACGGCCTTGCCCGCCGGGCGCAAAGCGGTGACGGCCGTGCCCACGGCGCCGAGCAGATCGGGCGGCACGGCGGGCGGCAAGCTGGCTGCCGCATCGCTCGTCGTCTCGGACGGCGGCGGCAAGATCATGCGGTTGGCAAAGGGAATGTGGCGCAGGTTGCGGGCCACGGTGAAGGCGGCGATCAGGGACGCGGCCAGCCCGCCCGCAAAGATCGCGAACTTCTGCCCCAGATCGAGCCACTCCGGCTGGCTTTGGGGCCACTGCCGCACCACGAGCAAGGCCAAGGCCAAAAGCATCAGCACGATGCCGCTGACGCCGGTCACGCCAAAGCCAGGCAGGATAAAGAGTTCGACGCCGATGAGCATGATGCCGAGCACAAAGAGCAAGATGGACAGCACGAAGACGTCGCCGGCCAGGGCCGAGTGGGCCCAGAAGACGAGCAGGAAGCAGACGGTGGCGATGATGGCCGGGATGGTGAGCCCGGGCGACTTGAACTCCAGGATCATGCAGGTAAAGCCGAGCATCACCAGGAAGACTGTCGTGACCTCATGCCGGAGCATCGTGACCAGGGTATCGAGCCAATCGGCCCGCATGACCACGACGGACTCGCGCTTGATGCCAAACAGGGTGTAGACGCCGGAGAGGTCGCGATTCTGCAAGACGGCCCGGGCCAGCCCCAGGCTCGTGGCATTGCGGGCACTGAAACTCAGCAGCTTCCCCCGCTCCTTGATCGGCGGCACCCCCTCCACGAGTTCCCACTTGAAGTGGTCCACGTCGCGCTTGTCGAGGGGCGTGACGGCAACCTGCTCGCCCACGGGGCGATTGGGGTCCGGCCGCTCCTGGGCGAACACGATCTCCAGGTCGATTTCGAACATGCCCCGGATCAGGACCGGCGGATAGAACTGCTACTCGGCCAACTGCATCATCTGTTTCTTGACGGGCTCCACGTCCGTGGGATCGGGAGCGGCCCGGTCTTCACCTTGGACCAGGATGGCACAGTCGCCAAACTTGCCTTCGGGCCCCAGGACGATCTGGTCGCAACCAAAGACGAGGAAGTTGGCCGCCCCCAGAGCCTGGTCGGGGATGTAGGCCACAGTCAGGGCGTTGGCGGCCCGGGCTCGGTCGCGCACCAGCCGGGCCAGCTTCTCGGCCGCACCGGCCCGCTTCAGTCCGCCGGTGACGTTGTCCAATTCCAGGATGATGCAACTGGCCCTCTCGTTGTCGAGGGCCCGGGTCAGTTTGCGCGAGACAATGTCATAGGTGCCGGCGTCGATCTCGCCACGAATCTGGATGACAGCCGCGCGCGGCTCGGCCAGGGCCAGCAGATTGCCCCGCAGCACCGATGGCGGCAGCCCCAGTCGCTGCACAAGCTGCTGGGCCGTCGAGACCGTCCGGGTGACCAGCCCTACCCGCTCCGCTTCGCTGGCGGAGTAGACGCCCGGTCGGCCCGCTTCGCTGTAGATGCGCGGTCCCAGCACCCGCTCTTCCGGCGCCAGCATGTACTCGCGCCGCAGTCCCAGACGCTCCGCTCGGTCCGGGTCCAGCTTGAACCGCTTGCCTTCGATTTGGTAAACGACCAACTGCGGGTCGGCCATCTTGACGACCAGCGGCACGCTCCGGCCACGCTGCTCAGCCACGTTGACGAAGGTGGTGATTCGGCCCGGGTTCAATGCACCGAGCCGTTCAAGGGCCGCCCCGTCGAAGCCGATGCTGGCATCCGCCTTCCCTTCCTGGCCAGCTCCCAGATAGACCGAATTGCAGGCCAGGAGCGGCAGGACCGCGGGTCCCAGGAGCGGCCGGTCGGCATAGCCCACGAGCTGCACCCGGGCGTTGATCTCAGTGAGGAAGAACTGGGCCAGGTCGCTGCATGGCCCCAGGTCGCTCAGATCGCCCGCCTGGAACTGAAAGACCAGGATGCGGCTGCCTTGCTTGATCGCTCGTTCGGTGTCGTTCTTGACCTGATTGAAGACTTCCGACGTGATGGGACTGGGAACCAGAATCCACTCGCCCTGGATGCGTTCCTGGGCCTGGGCCTGCGGCCCCAAAGGCGTGGCGGGTGCCATGGCCGCAGCACCGAGTAGGCCCAGGCACAACAGGGTCTGAGCGGCCCGGCGGGTGGAACCTTGGCGAAGCGTGAATGCCACGGGTTGGCTCATGATCTCACCTTTGGAGCGGAAGGCTCGGCGTGACCGCTCAGCACGTCGGTCAGCCTGACTTCCGCAATCTCCTGCTCCGATTATAACCGACCCATGAAAGCAGGACTATAGCCCGATTTTTTAGCCCAGCTTCCCCAGTGCAACCGTGCCGGCGGGGCCGTTGCCAACCTGGTATTTGGGCTGAAGGCAGCTCCGGCACACGGCGGCAGACACCGATCTCGGCGAGTCTTGGGGATAAAATAATTGGTGTTGACCCTTGGCCGCCCCGTGGAGACCGACCGATGCCACGCTTCGACCCCATTGAGTCCTTCGCCAACATGCGCCACGAATTTGGCGAACATGGCGGCGTGAACATGTCTATCGAGGCTAGCACGACCTTCACGGTCCTGGATGCCGAGGTCATGCCTGAGATCTTTCAGGGCCGACGCGGGCCTGAACGGGGCAGCTACCTCTATGGCCGGCATTTTAACCCCACCGTCTACGTCCTGGGCCGGCAGGTCGCCGCGCTGGAAGGGGCCGAAGCCGGCTACTGCACCGCCAGCGGCATGAGTGCCATTGCCGGCACCCTCATGCAGCTCTGTGACCAGGGCGACCACGTCGTGGCCAGCGATACGCTCTATGGCGGCACCTTCGCCTTGCTCAAGGAGTTCCTGCCCAAGAAGACGGGCTTAAGCGTGACCTTCGTCGACATCCGCGACCTGGCCGCCGTCGCCGCGGCCTTCACCCCCCGCACCAAGGTGCTCTACACCGAGACGATGTCGAATCCGACGCTCCACGTCGCCGACCTCCCGGCCCTGGCCGACCTCGCCCATCGACACGGCGCTCAGTTGGTCGTCGACAACACCTTCGCCCCCTTGATGGTCGCGCCCCTCCAGCATGGGGCCGACGTCGTCATCCACAGCCTCACCAAGTACATGAACGGCGCCTCGGACATCATCGCCGGGGCCATCTGCGGCCGCACCCGCTTCATCATGCAGCTCATGGACCTGCACCAGGGGGCCCTCATGCTCGTCGGTCCCACCATGGACCCCACGGTGGCCCACAAGATCAGCCTGCGCCTGCCTCATCTGGGCCTGCGCATCTCCGAGCACTCACGCCGAGCCCTGATCTTCGCCCAACGTCTGGCCGACCTGCAGCTACCGGTGATCTACCCCGGCCTGCCTCACCATCCCGACCATGCTCTGCTACGCCGACTGCACAATCCAGCGTACGGCTTTGGCGGCATCTTCGCCCTCGATCTCGGCGATACCCGCCGGGCCAACACCTTCATGGAACTGCTCCAGAACAAGGATCGTTTCGGCTTCATGGCCGTGAGCTTGGGCTACTTCGATACGCTCATGTCCTGCTCGGCCAGTTCGACCTCCAGCGAAATGAGCCCGGATGAACTGCGGCAGGCCGGCATCGCCCCCGGACTGGTCCGCATCTCGCTCGGCTACACCGGCACCCTGGAACAACGCTGGGAGCAACTGCTGGACGTTTTGCGTATCTTGAATCTCGTCTAGCAGCCCGCATTCGGTCTCTGCGGTGTTCTCTCGCAAGCTCCAGGAACGCGAGTTTGGGACTTCGAGGATGCCGAGGAGGGGAAGCTCCCTGTCGCCTGGACCGCGGCCGACGCCCAGACCGCTTTCGACGCGTTCACGGTGATGGAGTTAGAGGAGTAGCACTAGGACTGAATCCGATCTGGCTGGCTCGGCGGTCATCTCACGTCTGCGTCGAGGATCGAACGATTTCAGCATCGGCCCCATACGCCCTTGAACCTGAGCGCGAGTATGCAGCACGGCGGCAGCGCTGGTTGACGGAAGCCCAGGCACTGAGAAGGCGACATGGGCGATTGGCTTCGGCCCGGTTCCTAGTGTTCTTTCTGGCAGCCGCGGCGGGGCTCGCCGCCTGGATCCTGGGCGGTTGGGCCTGGCTGGCATTCACCGGCGCGGCTGGTTGCTTCGTCTTGCTCGTGGCCCGTCATGAACCTATACGCAGGCAGTTGTGGCAGGTCGACCGTCTCGTACGCCTATACGATCGCGGCCTTGAACGCCTGGGAGAGTCATGGCATGCCAGCGGCCCGACTGGCGCGGCCTGGTTGCCCGAGGACCATCCGTATGCCGCCGATCTGGACCTGTTCGGACCTCGGTCGTTGTTCCAACGCCTGGGTTGGCATGGTTCGGTATTGGGCCAGGAAACGTTGGCACGCTGGCTGCTGATGCCGGCGGTTTCGGCCGAGATTGGGCCACGCCAGGAAGCAGCGCGAGACCTGGCCCGCCGCCTCGACTCCTGGGAGGCATGTGCCCGGTGCGGCGACGGCTTGACGCAGCTCGCCGACGCCGAGCTGCTGCGGGAGTGGTGCCGGGCGCCGCGCGTCTTTGCCGTCCCCTGGTCCGCCCGGCTGGCCCATGCCGTGGTGGCAGTCAACATGCTGCTGCTGGTCGGTTGGTCGGCCGATGTCACGGGGCTGTCACTGCTCGGCTGGGGCCTGGTGATCCAGGTCATGCTGAGTTGGCATCTACGGCAGCAACGGGCCCAGGTCCTGGGCGTGGTGTCGGCCCTGTCCGGAGCCCTGGCCAGTGTGGCGGCCCGGTTCGCCTGGGTGGAACATACCGACTGGCACAGTCCACGCCTCGAGGAACTGCGGAGCCGCATGGTCGGCAGCGGTGCCGCGCTGGCTCGTTTGAACCGGTTGATCGACCGGCTGGAGTGGATGCACAACGCCATCTTCACCCCGGTGGGTCTGCTCCTGCTCTGGATCACGCGGCACGCCCTGGCCGTGGACGACTGGCGGATCCACCATGGACAGGCGCTAGCCGATTGGCTTGAAGCCCTGGGCGAAGTCGAGGCCTTGCTCGACCTGGGCGCTTTCGCCTTCGAGCATCCCGAGGCTTGTTGGCCGAGCGTCATGGCAGGGCCGGCTCAGATTGCGGCCCAGGAACTCATTCATCCGCTCCTGCCGCGCACCACGGCCGTCGCCAACGACGTGCGGCTGGACAGCTCGTGCCGGCTGTTGCTGGTCAGCGGCTCGAACATGTCGGGCAAGAGCACCCTGCTGCGGACTCTGGGGGTCAGCGTCGTCCTGGCCCAAATGGGCGGCCCGGTCCTGGCCCGCTCCCTGGTCTGTTCGCCCTTGAGCTTGGGCGCAACGCTGCGGATTCAGGACTCGCTGCTCCAGGGGCGTTCACGGTTCTATGCCGAGATCTTGCGGCTGCGGCAGATCGTGGCCGCCGCGAGCGGACCGACACCGGTGCTCTTCCTGCTCGATGAGCTGTTGCACGGCACGAACTCCATGATCGGCGGTTGGGTGCGGCGGGGCTGCTCCGCGGGCTGCTCCAGCGTGGCGCGCTGGGGCTGGCGACCACGCATGACCTGGCCCTCACGGAGTTGGCGAGTGAATTGGGGCCGGGAGTGGTGAATGCTCACTTCCGCGATGAATGGCATGACGGCGAACTGCACTTTGACTATCGGCTGAGGCCAGGCGTCGTCGACCACAGCAACGCCCTGGCCCTCATGCGGTCAGTCGGGCTGGAGGTCTAGGAGACTCAGCTAGTACTGCTCCACATTCCCCAAAAGGTCCATCACGAAGCTGCGAACACGGATTCCCTTCCAGGCGTCCGGGTCGAACTTAGCCTCTGGCTTGCCGGCTTTCTTGGCCAGAGCCTCCGCCGCCCGCTGTTGCTTGCGGCAGTAGTCCCGCACTTCACGCGCAAACTCCAGCACTTCCCGGCGATGGAACTTCTTCTGGTCCGCCACGTGCGTACAAGCATCGTAGGCCTTGCGAATCTTCTCGACGGGATGGAGCTTCTTGTAGGCCCCGCAATCGAGGTGTTCGAGTAGGAAGATGTCCTTGATTTCGCGCTTCAGTTTGTTGATGGCCGCATTCAAGTGATCGAAGAAGACGAGCTTCCAGGGCGATCCGCCGCTCGTGCCCAACCGGGCCCCCATCGCCGCACCCGCAAAGATCAGGTGATCGTACCGGTTCCGGAGGTTGAGTTGATCCATGAACTTGACCACGTTGTCCAAGAGTCGCTGATCCATGCAGGAAAGCAGCAGGACATGCTTGCGCGGCGGATCGTAGTAGACCGATTCATGCAGGATCAAGGACATGGCGGCGCCCTTTGCGTTAGGGGGTCGGTGGTGGCGCCGGTCGACTCGTCCAGGAACGCTTCCCTGAGCGAAAAGCCGCGGCGTCCAACGAATTCTCAAGGGCGCCTCGGGCGGGGTCAAGCGAATTGGCCCGGCAGAAAGGGGCACCAGGCCGCGGCGCGGTCAGTCCAGATGGATTAGTTCGGCTAGACCGGCGGCCGCGATTTCCACCCCGGTCAGGTAGCGACCCGCGGCCGTCCACTCTTGGACCAGGGGCTCGGCCTTACCGAACAGGGCCCGTTGCAGGCGCTGCAGGTCGGATTCCAACTGCTCGAAGTGCTGGGCCCACTGGCGGGCATCGCCGACGTCGATGTGCTTCTCGCTTTGCCAGCGCATGCGATGGAAGAGGAGTGTGCTGAAGGGCGTGACCAGGCGGCGCCGAGCGGCGCCGAAGATGAGGAGCGCGGCGGACGAACACTCGCCGAGCACGACCACCGTGGCCCGCAGCCGCTTCAGACGCAGCATGGTGACAATGGCCAGGGCCCCGTAGACCGAGCCCCCCGAGGAGTCGATGTAGAGGACGATCTCGCCCCGCTCCGGTAGTTCCGCCAGGGCCTTGACGACGTCTTCCTCCCACTGATCGACGTCGCCCACGAGGGTCAGCTCGGGAACGTTCTTGCGGCTCTTGATGCGTATCATGGGCTGGCCAGGGGATCGAGTTCGCCGAGCGGCACCGACTGGCGCGCCCGCCGAAACAGCGTGAAGGAGTTGCTATAACGACGGTTGTCCTTGGGGGCAATGGCCCCAGCCAAGGTTGTCCGCTCCCCCTGAGGAACATTCGATGTCCAAGCGCCGCATCGTCGTCGGCCATAGTCCCGATCCCGACGACGCCTTCATGTTCTACGCCTTGGCTCATCACAAGCTGGACACCGGCGATCTCAACTTTCATCACGAGCTCCAGGACATCGAGACGTTGAATCGGCGGGCCCTGCGCGGCGAACTTGAGGTCTCCGCGGTCAGCCTCCATGCCTTCGCTTTCCTCCAGGACAAGTACGCCCTCCTGCCGAGCGGCTGCAGCATGGGCGATCGCTATGGACCCATGGTCGTGGCCCGGCAGCCGCTCGCCGTCTCGGACCTGGCCAGCGTCAAGATCGCCATCCCAGGCACGATGACCACGGCCTTCCTCGCCCTGCGCCTCCTGCTGCCGCAGGGCTTTGAGTATGAGGCCGTCCCCTTCGATCAGATCATTCCCGCCGTCGCCGCTGGCCGCTTCCAAGCGGGGTTGATCATCCACGAGGGCCAGCTCACCTTCGCCGACCAAGGGCTGCGGCTCATTGTCGATCTCGGGGCCTGGTGGCACGAGCAGACCGGCCTGCCCCTGCCGCTGGGAGGCAACGTCGTCCGCCGCGACCTGGGACCCGAGACGATGGTCCAGATCAGCCGGCTCCTACAAGAGTCGATTCGTTATGGCCTGGCCCACCGCGACGAGGCCCTGAGCTACGCCTTGCAGTATGCTCGGGACATGACACGCTCCTTGGCGGACCGCTTCGTCGGAATGTACGTGAACGAGTGGACGCTGGACTACGGGCCACGCGGCCGGGAAGCGGTGCGGCGGCTGCTCGCGGCGGGTCACGAGGCCGGCGTCATTCCCCATCCGGTCGAGATCGAATTCGTCGACGCCTGAACGGTTCCTGCCGGTCCCGGAGCGCCGAGGCGCGAAGCTGGCCTTAATTAGAACTTGAACGACGGTGACGAGGCGCCGGCCCCTTCGTCGGTGAGGACGTCGGCCGAGGAATCGGGCTTGTCCAGGTCGCTGTCGCGCAGGGCCGGAGCCGAGGTGGTCACGTCCGTGGTGGCGAAGGAGGTCAGGGCGGCGGCGACGGCGGCCGGTGTGCGGTAGCGATCTTCCGGATTCTTCGCCATCATCTTGGCCACGATCTCGACCAGGGCGGGCGGTATCTCGGGCCGCCGATCCTGGAGCGGGGGCGTGGGCTGTTCGGTCTGGTGCTTGAAGATCTTCAACATGGCCGAGCCCCCTTGGAAGGGCGGCGAGCCGGCCAGAAAATGAAACAGCGTGCAGCCCAGGCTATAGACGTCGGCCCGCACGTCCACGTCGCTCGGACTCTTGGCCTGCTCTGGCGCGATGTAGTCCGCGGTGCCGATCAAGGCGCCTTCCATGGTCAGGTTGACGTTGCTGTTGCTGCCCTGGCGCTGGCCATACTGCAAGCGGGCGAGGCCAAAGTCGAGAATCTTGACCGTGTTGGTCCCTTCGAGCCGGAGCAAGTTGCCGGGCTTCATGTCGCGGTGGACCAGGCCAATCTCGAAGGCATGCTGGAGGCCCAGGGCTCCCTGGCGGGCGTAGTTGCAAGCCTCGGCCACGGGCAGGGCGCCGACGAGTTGCACGAGCTTGTGCAGGTCGGTCCCTTCCACAAACTCCATGGCAAAGTAGTGGAGCTTGCCCTTGAGGTCGATGTCGAGTGCCTTGACGATGTTCGGGTGGTTGAGGCGGGTGGCGGCAAGCATCTCACGCTGCATCCGGCCAAACGCTTCTTTGTTGGTGAGTAGCTCGGGGTGGATGACCTTGAGGGCGACGACGGCCTGATTGCGAATGTCCCGCGCCTTGAAGACGGAGCTGACGCCCCCCTTGCCGAGCCGATCGAGCACCCGGTAAGGCCCCACGACGAGGTCGGCGATGTTGCCGTGAAAGATTTCCCGCGCCTGAAACAGCGTGAGCCATTGCTTCTGGACGAGATACTTGCCCAGCCGCTTGGGACCCTCGACGCGACCGGCCAGTGCGGCCATGGCCTGGTCCACCTGGGGCTTGGTCAGCATCTCATGCTGCCAGAGCAAGTGCAATAGGTCGTCAGCCGTGTCGATCATGGGGTGCAAGGAGCCTGGGGTCCCGTCGGCCGTCGCGTGGCAAGATTCACTCTACCACTTGGTGCGAACCTGATCCATGAACTCGTCGTTGGTCTTGGTCAAGTTTAGCTTGTCCACGAGCAATGTCATGGCCTCAATGGGTTTCATGCCCGCGAGCACGCGGCGCATGAGCGTGATGAACTTGAGGTTGTCCTTGGGCAGCAGCTTTTCTTCCTTGCGCGTGCCCGACTGGGGAATGTCGATGGCCGGGTAGATGCGGCGGTCGGCCAGCTTGCGGTCGAGCACCAGCTCCATGTTGCCCGTGCCCTTGAATTCCTGGAAGATGATGTCGGCCATCTTCGAGCCGGTCTCGACCAGCGACGTGCCCAGGATGGGCAGCGAGCCGCCCTCTTCGAAGACCCGGGCGGCGCCGAAGAGCCGCTTGGGAATTTCCATGGCATGGACGTCAATGCCGCCCGTCATGGTCCGGCCGCTCGTGCCCACTTCCTTGTTGTAAGCCCGAGCCAGCCGCGTCAGGCTGTCGAGCAGCAGGAAGACTTCCTCGCCCTGCTCGGCCAGGCGCTTGGCCCGTTCGAACACAATCTGAGCCAGCCGCACGTGCTGTTCCGAATCCTGGTCCGAACTGCTGGCGAAGACGTCGCCCTTGACCGTGCGCTTCATGTCGGTCACTTCTTCCGGCCGTTCGTCGACCAGGAGGACGACAATCTTCATTTCCGGGTAGTTCTGGGCCACTGCCAGGGCAATGTGCTGCAGGAGCACGGTCTTGCCGGAGCGGGGTGGGGCCACGATCAGACCGCGCTGCCCCTTGCCGATCGGCGTGAGCAGGTCCATGACGCGGGTGGTCAGCGGCTGGGACCCGGTTTCGAGCCGCAGCCAGACGTGCGGATCGATGGGTGTGAGGCTGTCGAAGTCCCGGGGCGTGTAAAGGCTGGGCTCCTTGTCTTCGATGAGGTCGAGGGCGAGCAAGCGGGGGCCGCCGCCGTTCGGGCTGGGCTGGTTCGGGTCGATCTTGCCCGTGAGCTTCAGGCCGCCCTGGAGCCGAAAGCGATCGACGATGGCATTGGAGACGTAGGGATCGCCGGGTAAGGGCTGGAAGCTCTTGGCCGGGTTGCGGAGGAAGCCGAACCCCTTGTTGGTCAGTTCGAGGATGCCCTCGACGACCTTGAGACCCGGGCGATCGACCGGCTGGGGCTGGAGCTCGCGCTGGTTCTGTCCGGCCGTGCCCGCGGGAACGGCGACGTCGTGTCGGCGGGGGCCGCCGCGCCCCTCGGGGGGGCGCACGCCGGGCGGCGACCGCCGCGTCATGGGGGCGGGGGGCTGCTTGCCGCGGAAGCGCCGCGGCGGGCGGGCGTGCGGGTGGTTAGACTTTTCGGTGTGGCGTGCTGGCCTCATGCGTTCCATCCGGTAAGGGGGTCAGTTCGTAGTCACTGAACAAGTTGGGGGCTTCGTGCTGCATGAGTCGCAGCACGGCAATGGCGAGTTGGCGGATCTCGACGTCGGCATGGCGGCTGCCACGCATCTCGATGAAGTGCCGCAGGGCGCGGCCGTTGGCGGTCACAAAGACCTTGGTCTCGGTGGCATTGGGCAAGACGCTCCGGGCCGCCTGCCGGGCCATCTTACGCCGAGCGGTGCGGTCGGGCTCATCCTGGAGCTTCTCGGCGAGCCGTTCCGCCAGCTTCAGATAGGCCGCATGGCTGTGGCCCACCGCCTCGACCCAAATGTCATGAAGCTCTCGGTCCTGGGCAATGGCCAGGGGCTCGACATACTCGGCCACCGATTCATCGACATAGCGCTGGCTGAGCTGGGAGTAGGCGAAGCCCGCCCGGTGCCGGACCAGTTCATGGGTCAGGCTGCGACTCACGCCCGCAAAGATGAAATTCCACACCGAATGCTCCAAGACCGAGCCGTGGCCCACCTCCAGCAGATGGCTGATGTAAGCCTTGTTGCCGCCGGGGCGCGGCTTGGCGAAGCTCATGTAGCAGACCCGGCCGGCGGCTTCGATCAGGTACTCGCCGGGTTCGGGGGCGTCGCTCGTCCACTCCACGCCATGGTCGCGCAGGAAGCAGGCGAGACCTTCGTCGGCAAGCGTTTGCCGACCGACCAGGTAGACGACGGGCTCGCGGAAAATCCGCAAATCCTGACTCAGGGCAAGCACCCTTTGCAGAAAAACTCACCCCTGGGAATGTGCTGGCGCTCCAGACACATTCGGGGTCCTAGGCTCGCGCCGCAGCGCAATCGGGAAAGGAAGACCGCCGCCTAATCCAATCACGGCATACTAATGGGGGCAGGTTCTAGGAAAACTAGAACACCTAACGGTCAGCGGTTCCGGCGCTGGCGGGAGTGTATGGGAATCGAACCCACTGATGCATTTCTTCAATGCATCCGCTGGTTTTGAAGACCAGGGCCCTCACCAGAGGTGCAAACACTCCCCAATTGAACCTGGTCTTCGCACCCTCACTGTACGGCCTGGAATCGCCGCCGTCAAGCCGAGCTCTGCCTCTGAGAGATCAATTTAGCCGAGCCCCGCTCTGCCTGGCCCGAAGTCCTTCCGCTCCTTAGGATGAGAGTTTGGAGCCCGGACGAGCCGGAGCCGCGTCCGGCCCGAATCTCTCTGCTCCGATCCCGCAATGCAAGGGAGCCACTTCTGTCGCCTGCCAGCACTCTTCCCCTCCCGGGTTCCGAAACGACCGCGCCCATGGAACAGGACCTGCACTTCTCCGATCTGCCGCTGCTGCCGGAACTCCTCGAAGTTCTTGATCGGGTTCAGTACGTCCACCCAACGCCCATCCAGCGCGAGCTAATCCCGCTCGCCCTTGCCGGCCGGGATGTCATCGGCATCGCTCAGACCGGCACCGGCAAGACCGCCGCCTTCCTCCTGCCGATTCTCCAGCACCTCGACCAGCGCGCCGCCTACCCGCAGGCCCTGGTCCTTGGGCCCACCCGGGAACTCGTGCTCCAGATCGCTCAGGAGGCGCAGCGCCTCACCGAGGGACTCGCCATCCGCAAGGTCGCCATCCTCGGCGGCGAACGTTACCAAGGCCAACTCAGCGGGCTCCGTCAAGGGGCCCATCTCGTCATCGGTACCCCCGGTCGACTCATCGACCACATCCAGCGCGGCACCTTGCGCCTCGACCGTATCCGCTTCGTCGTGCTCGACGAGGCCGACCGCATGCTCGACATCGGCTTCAGGCCCGACATCGAACGCATCCTCCGCCGCTGCCCGGCTGAGCGCCAGACCCTCTTGCTCTCGGCCACGGTGCCCGCGCCGGTCATGCGGCTGTGCCAGCGCTACATGCGCGAGCCGCTCACCGTCGACGTCACGCCGCCCCAGGCCGCGGTCGCCTCCATCCGCCAGACCTACGTCAGCGTCCGGGAGGAGGACAAGTTCGACCTGCTCATGCACCTCTTGGGGCGTGTCCCGCCCCGCCAGTGCATCATCTTCACCGCCACCAAGCGTGGCGCTGAAGACCTCTTCCGTGACCTCTACTACTCCGGCGTGCCCGCGGCCGTGCTGCATGGCGACTTGCCCCAGAGCAAGCGGACGAAGATCATGGCGGCCTTTCGGGCCGGCAAGCTCGGCTACCTCGTCGCCACCGACGTCGTCAGCCGCGGCATCGATGTCATGGGCATCTCCCACATCTACAACTTCGACCTGCCCGAAGACCCCGAAAGCTACGTCCACCGCATTGGCCGCACGGGCCGCATGGGCCGGGACGGCGTGGCCATCGCCTTCGTCACACCGGAACAGGGCAAACAACTGACGGCCATCGAATTGCTCCAGGCCCGGCTCATCGACGAGGAAGTCATCCCAGGCTTTTCGATTTCCCGGCAAGCCAAGGCCGACGCCCCGCCGCCACCCTCGACCCCGCCCAAGCCGCGGTTTGGCCGACCTCAGCGCCGCTATTCCAAGTGGTAACCGCGCCATGGCCGACCCTGCTGCGGCTGCACCCCTACATCTGGTTGGCGTGCTTCCGGCAGCGGCACGGCCACTCTTGACCGAAGGGTCCGATCCGGCGGCTGGTCAACTCACCTGGATCGAGGCCAACGGACTGGCGGCGGCCCTTCTGCCGGCTGACTTGGCACCTTCCCTGACTCTCACTTGGCAGCGATCAGTCTCGCGCCTGGCGCCACTGCTGCCCGTGCTCAGAGGACAGGTTGACTCCGCCACGAGTGCCGCGGCCTGGTTGGAGCGCGAGGCTGCGGCACTGCACTGGCTGCTCGAGGACGTGGCTGGCCGCTCCGAGTGGATTGTCCGGGCCTATCGCGATCCCACCCTGCCGGCGGTCCCATTGCCCGAGGATGCGGAAGCGGGCTCGCTGGCCGAGTGGGTCTGGCAGCGACTCCGCCTGCCCGCGGAAGACCTTTGTCCCTTGCCCCTTGAGCCCGGAGAACTGCCCGAGGGCCAGATGCTCCATGGTGCTCTCCTGATCCCGGATCAGCCTACCGAACGCTGGCCCGGTCATCTCGCCCAGGTCCAAGCGGAGGTAGCCGCGGTCGGCGTGCGGATCACCGCGACCGGCCCCGACCCGGTGTGGCACTTTTGCCCCCTGGTCGTCTCGTAGGGTTTCGCCGCAACCGACCTGTATACTTCCGTTCATTATGGTAGACTAGGGCGTTTGCCTTCGCTGTCGGGATGACGGCAGAGAGGAACGCCGACCTCGCCCCAAAGCCCGAAATTGGCGCCGGGAAGCGCGGCATGGTTCAAAAGCCCTGGGAAATCAGCGTTTTGCAAGCGTACCGGAGCGAAAACCCCCTCGTGGCGACCCTCTGGCAAGCTCTGGCGCTAGCGCCCAGAAGCGTGGAGACACCGTGGCGAGCCCTGGAACCCCCGTCGGCAAGCCTTGGAGACCTCTAGCCCCCCTTAGCGTGGCCTCGGGATCGCCCTTGAAGCGGCTCCCCAGAACCTGGACGCACCGGTTTCGTAGAACGTAGGACGTCGGACGCAGGCCGCCGCTCATTCCGGGGATCGGCGTGGCCTCGCTTCCGCGGCGGCAGGGGGATGCACCATGACAGTCATCTGGAATCCGTGGAGTGTCGTGCCGGAGCGGACCAACCTCGGCGTCGAACTGGCGACCGCCCAGGTCGCGTCCGGGCTGGGAGAAAAGACGGCCCTTCTCTGGGAGAACGCCGCCGGCGCGGGCGGCTCCCTCACCTACCGGCAACTCGATGCCCTATCGTCCCGGCTGGCGTCGTCGCTGGAGCGGATCGGCCTACGCCGGGGCGAGCGCGTCTTCCTGCGGCTGCCCATCATCCCCGAGTTCTATGTGGCCGCTCTGGCCGTGGCGAAACTCGGCGGCGTCTTCCTACCCACGAGCACGCAGTTCCGGCAAGGCGAGATCGAGTACCGGCTCCGCGACGCCGGGGTCGCCGCCGTCATCACCTCAACCCATCTGGTCGAACCGGTCGAGGCCTGCCGGCTTTCCTGCCCTGACCTTAGGCACGTCATCATCGTTCCCACCCCCGATCCGCCGACCCAATTGGGCGACTGCCTGAACTTCAACGAACTCATCGCCACGGGCCGGGAGTCCTTCGTCCCGGCCGACACCCTGAGCGACGACACCGCCTTCATCGCTTACACCTCCGGCACCACCGGCGATCCCAAGGGCGTGGTCCATGGCCACCGCTATGCAGCGGGCAACGAGGGGCTGCTCCGCTGGTGGCACTGCTACCAGCCCGACGACGTGACGGCCTGCCCCTCCGACTTGGGCTGGATGCTGCCCGTCGCCTGCACCTTCCTCTTCAGCCTGCGGGCCGGCATCACCACCCTGCTCTACGACCCGCTCGGCGGCAAGTTCGATGCCGAACGCTGGTTCGCCCTCTTCGCCAAGTACCGCGTCAGCAACTTTACGGCCCCGCCCACCACCTTTCGCATGCTGATGCTCGCCGCCGAGGCCGCACGCCATCATGACCTGTCCGCCTTCCGCCACGCGGTCACGGCCGGCGAACCGCTCCCCGCCGACACCTTGGCGGCCATCCAGCGCCACTTCGGCGTCACACCTTACGACGGGCTCGGCATGAGCGAGTGCATGATCTACTGCTACAACCGTGTGGGCCTGCCCCTGCGCCCGGGGAGTTGCGGCCAGCCAGGACCGGGCCTGAAGCTCGAACTGCTCGACGACGACTGCCAGCCCGTGCCGACCGGCACGCCGGGCGTCCTCGCCGTTCAGCGAGCCAGCCATCCCGGCATGATGAAGGAGTACTGGAACAAGCCAGCCCAGACGGCCGACGTCTTCCGCGGCGAGTGGTACTGGACGGGCGACGTGCTGACCCGCGATCAGGACGGCTACTTCTGGTTCCAGGGCCGAGCCGACGACGTCATGAAGAGCAGCGGCTACCGCATTTCGCCGTTCGAAGTGGAGAGCGCCCTTCTGGCCCATCCCGCCGTGGCCGAGGCCGCCGCCGTCGAAGCACCCGACGAAGTGCGGGGCCGCGTGATCAAGGCTTATCTCGTGCTCCGGGAAGGGGTCGAGCCGGGCCCCCACCTGGCCGCCGAGATCAAGGGCTTCATGCAGCGCACCGTTGCTCCGTACAAAGCGCCGCGCCTCATCGAGTTTGTCCCCAGCCTGCCCAAGACCACCTCGGGCAAGGTGCGGCGCAAGGATCTGCGTACCCGGCCTCCGACGGGTTCCGATGCCGAGTGAGTCAAACGGAGGCGCAGGGTCAGGCCAACTCTGATTCGGTCCCGGACGATGCCGACGCGGCGTTCACTTCCTGGGCGAGCGGCAGCCGTGGGGTCAGGGCCGCGGGCGGTGCCAGGGAAACACCATCTTGAAAGAGCCGAACCGACTCCAGGCGGGGCTCGGAGTGCTGCCACGCTCCAACCCACTCTTGCCAGCGCAGTGACTGCTGGCGGAAGAGCAGGCGGCGCGTGTCCAGCGTGGGCCAAGTGCCGTTGACCGTGGGCGACAGGTCGCGGGGCCGCTTGGGCTTCAGTTCCGGCCCCGGCAGGAAGAGGTTGTAGCGCACGACCTGCCGCTCGTCCCCTTCGCTGCTCACGGTCAGGGCACGTTCGCTGAGATCGAACTGAACTTCATGCGGCTCAAAGAGGGCAAAGATCTGCTCCTTCAGGAGATCGACCCCCGCGAGCTTGTACAGCCCCGCGAGGCCGAGCAAGGCGGCAGGCCGGGTCTGCGGCGTCAGGCCGGGCAGCCAGCCAGGATCGACAATCTCAGCCAGGAGCCAGCCGCGCTGCTCCACGAAGGCGAAACGGAGGGGTCCCGCATCGCACAGGCGGTGGTGGGCAATGGCCACCTCGATGCGGGTGTTGGCCAGATGGACGCGATCGACGCTCAGCGGCCGGTCCTCCCAGCCCTGGGCGAGATGGACCAGTTCGATGAACTCGCGCTGGACGAAAAGTTGGACGGCCTCCTCGACGTGGGCCAGGGCTTCGCGGTAGGTACGGGCCGACCGCCATTGATCGGTACGATAGGCCCGACGCTCGGCCCAGCGGAGGTTGGCGTAGAGCTTGGGCACCGTGCCGGAATGGACCCCAGGCCGCAAGAGCATCGCCATGGTCTCGCCATGGCTGCCGATGACGACCGGACGCAAGCTGCGTGGCCGATTGGCCCGGAAGACGCGCCAATTGCCCTGCATCTCCCAGACGAAGAAGGCAAAGGCCGACGGCAACATAAAGAGCGTGGGCACGATAAAGCCATACATGACAGAATTCGCCAGGGGCGCGCCCAGGTCCTCTGTCATCTTGCCCAGCAGTTCCAGGTGGCTGGCCTCCCAGGGGCTCATGTAGCCGTAGTAGAGCGGGAACATGAACTTGGCCGCCAGCGACGAGAGGGGCAGCTTGAGGGGATTGATGCTCGGCTCGATCATGGTGAGGAAGTAGAGGCGGGTCACGTACCCGATCGGAAACCAGACCACGCCGGTCAGGCCGCGGAGCAGCGTCCGCAGCCGATTCTCACCGCTCTTGAAGCGCAGCCATTCGTCCACGCTGTAGAGCACGAGTTCGAAGGCGTCCGAGACCTTCTTGAAGAACCAAAGCGTCCAGCGGACGAGCCCCCGGAGCATGTCGAAGCGGACGAAGCCGTAAATCAGGACGATCAACTCGACGATGGCCTCGCTGACGGCAAAGCCCAGCCGGGAGTTGAGCAACAGGGCCGCAACCAGGTAAGCGGCCAAGGCGACCTTGAGATCGGCAAAGGTCTGCTCCGGCCAGCGCAGCCAGATGATCGCACACACTGCGAGCGGCTTCAGGATGTACCACTGGAAGAGGAGGAACGGCCAGCTTTGGCCCACGCGGCGGAGCACCTCCCATTGCAAGAACCGGCGCGGGGCGACGACCAGGGCCGCGTGCAGGGCCCGACCGGTGAGCCGGCCCGCCTCGCGCACGCCACGCCGCAGCCGGTGCAGATGGATCAGACCCAGGAAGAAGAACCCCAGCACCGGGAAGGTCCAGAGCGGCATCACGGTCCAGGACTGCCCGGTCCAGTGATTGAAATAGTGCAGCACCAGCTTCTCGATCCCTTCGAGCAGGACCAAGGCCCCACCGAAAGGAACCGTGAAGTTGCGGGTCAGGAAGCGGCCCGTCTCGGTGCCGAAGTTCAGCGAACTGATCCGTTCGAGCCAGCGGAGGTAGAACTCGCCCCGGCGGTAGACGCCGTCCATGAGCGTGGCCAGCCGCCGATCCAGGCGCAGAAGTGCATCACCCCGCCAGAAGGCATGGGGGTCCGAGAGGTCGGCCATCTTGATCGGATTGCGGGCCAGGCAGTCCCGCAAGTCCGAAAAGGTGAAGAAGCCAAAGTCGGTGATCCGATCGAGTAGCTCCTCGACGAGTTTGTGAAACCCGGCCTCCTCGGGAGTGTTTTCCGGCCGCAGCCCCACGTCGTGCAGGGCATCGGTCAAGATCGGGCGGAACTTCTCACGCAGCCGATCCTCGCTGATCTGCACCGCCTCGCGGAGCAGCTTGCCCAGTTGCTGGCGGTCGTCGTCGGCGATGCGGGCCTGGGTCAACCGTTGGGCCGCGCTCCGCAGATGCTTGGTGGTCCGCACGAGGACGAGGCTGTGCAGTTCCCGCTGGATGGGCCGCACGCCCGCCGACACCACCCACTCGACAAGGTCAAGGGCGTAGAGCTTGCGTTCGTACTCGACGCAGACGTTCTGCAGATCGTAGAGCAGCCGCGCCTCGTCGGGCCACTTTCCCTGATCCGCCTTGTCGAGCAGTGAGGGCAAGACCGAGAGCCAGGCGATCTGCACCTCGACCGAAAGGCCCAGCGCGTCGGCCAGTCGCTGAGTCAGCTTTTCCAGTTCGGCATGGGCTTGCAGCCGGGTCTTCTGCGTCCAGGCGGCCGGAGCCACCCGCATGGCCGCGGCGCGGATGGTGTCGCCCATCTGGGCCGCGCGGTCCGCCAGGGCCAGGAGGCGAAAGTAGTAGTCATTCGACTCGTCGGAGCTGGTGTCGCTGCGGACCACAGGATCGGGAGCGCCCGGCAGCCGCGTCCGTTCGAACAAGGCCGTGGCATCGACGTCCAGAGCGACCAGCCGATCCACGGCCGCAAATCGCTCTTCGCGGTCCAGTCGTCTGATTTCAA
>CALLZJ010000173.1 GCA_937858435.1 uncultured bacterium | reverse complement strand
GCCAACTCGTGACCTTCGACGCCATGCTCAACCACGAGCATGAACTGGCGCCGGATGTGGACAAGCTGACTCAGGACGCACCGGCCCCGGTGCTGGCTCGGGCCGACGGAGCCTATCCCGTGCCCCAGCCGGGCATCCTGCGGACACGAGAATACCAGGCCTAAGCAAACGCCGACGGCCGCGCCCCGCTTCACCCCGGGGCGCGGTCTTGCTTCCGCCAGACTAGACAACACCCGAAGTCGAGGAGCGCACCATGCCCCACTACTTGCGTCTCGGTTTCATGCCCAAGAAGCGCCACATCGAATTCAAGACCCCCACGCCCGGCTACAAGAGCGAAGGCATCTACTACGAGGAAGTCGTCACCCTGGCGGGCTTTGGCCGAACCTACTCCTGCGTCTATCATCTGAAGCCCCCCACCCGCGTCCGCAAGGTCGAGCCGGCCGGATCGGTCGCGATCGAACGCATTTCGACGCCGGCCCTCCGGCATGTCCACCTCAAGAGCGGCTCCCTGCCCCGGGCCGGTGATCCGATCACGGGGCGCGTGCCCTTCCTCCTGAACGACGACGTGGTCATGTCGCGTTGTCGGCCCACCGAGCCGCAGAAGGAACTCTACCGCAACGCCACCGCCGACGAGGTCGTCTTCATCCACAAAGGCAAGGGCATCCTGCACACGCTCTTCGGGCTCCTGCCCTTCAAACCCTACGACTACGTCGTCATCCCGCGGTGCACGACCTACAAGCTGGAGTTCGAAAAGGAGACGCCCCCGGACCTGCTCGTGATCGAATCGCCAGGCATGATCGAAATCCCACGCCACTACCGCAATGTGGATGGCCAGATTCGCATGGGGGCCCCCTACTACGAAAGGGACTTTCACGGCCCCAAGGAACTGGCCCCGGTCGACCAGGAGGGCGACGTCGCCTGCATCATCAAGGACGGGAACCGACTCTCTCGTTACATTCTTGCCCACCATCCGTTCGACGTCGTGGGCTGGGACGGCTATGTCTACCCCTACACCTTCAACGCCGACGACTTCGAGCCCATCACAGGGAAGATTCACCAACCGCCGCCGATCCACCAGACGTTCGATGCCCCGGGATTTGTAGTCTGCACCTTCGCGCCGCGCATGCTGGACTACCACCCCGAGTCGATCAAGGTGCCCTACGTCCACAGCAACATGGAGGCTGACGAGGTGCTCTATTACGTCCGGGGGCAGTTCGGCAGTCGCCGCGGCGTGGAAGAAGCCTCGTTCACCTTGCACCCGCGCGGCATCCCGCACGGTCCGCACCCGGGCACCATCACCGCCAGCCGGCCCATGACGCAGACCGATGAACTGGCCGTGATGGTCGACACGGTACGGCCGCTCTTCGCCACACCGCAAGCGCTGAAGTTTGACGACCCGAGCTACCCATACAGTTGGCTGGACTAGTCGAACTGGAGCCGCGGGCCCGAGCCCAGAAGCAGCTTGCGAAAGACAATCATGCTGTCGCCCTCGGCGTAATAGTCCGGGATGTGGGCGACCTGCGTGTAGCCGTGAAATTCGTAGAAGCGGCGGGTTGGCTCGTAGAGCGGAAACGATCCGGTCTCGATGAGCAGGTGGCGGCCGCCACCGCGCCGGGCTTCATCCTCGGCATGCCGGAGCAACTGGCCGCCCAGCCCCCGCCGCTGCACCCCCGCGGCGACGGCAATCCACCAGAGATGCCAAGTGCCGACCGTCATCGCCGTGGGTGCGAAATAGACGAACCCCAGATGCCGGTTCGCTTCCTCTAGGGTCGCACACTGGTGCCCGCCGTCGGCCGCGCCGGCGAAGTAGTCGTCGAAGACTTCGCGCAGCGCCTGCATCTCGAGGGGTTTGAAGAACCCGGTGTCGGCGGCTAACGCCACGAGCGGCTCGACGTCGCCGGGCACCGTGGGACGAATCACGCCCGACCTCCTCGTGCGGCCCAGAGGCCAGGGAGATTACTCGTTGCCGCTGCGGACCCAGGCGGCCAGCTTGTCCTTGACCCGGGCCGCCACTTCCTCGTTGAAGTTCAGTTGGGCACGGATGTGCCGCGACCAATGTTCTTCCTGATCCCGCGCTTTCTCCCGTTCGACCCACATGGGGAAGGGGAAGCCGCCGACCAGCAGTTGCCGTGACGAATCGGGCACCATGATCTTGAAATCGAACTCCTCCCGGGCCTTGGCGTCCGCGGGGTTGGGCTCGCGCCGTTCGATCAGATGGATCACGTAGACGTGGGTGCGCGGCTTGTTCCACGCCACCATGACGTCACCGGGCTGATGCAATTGCTTCTTGGCCTGCTGGACGAAGTCGGCCACCGGCTGGTCGATGACGGGCACTTTGGCCGGTTGATAGCTCATGCCCGTGGCGCCTAGTTCGAACCGTTCGAGCAGTTGCCGCCCCTGGTAGCCACGCTTGTCCATGAGCAGCCGGTAGCCGTCGGGGGCCTTACGGACCTCGGCGGCGAGCTTTTCGGCAAACTCATGGGCCGGGCCCCGGGCCTGATCGAGGAACCAGGCCTGCCGCACTTGATCCTCGCATTCATCGAAGGTCGGCACCCGTTCGTCGGTCCGTTCCGCCTGCCAGAAGACCGCGATCTCGAGCCACTTGTCACCCGTGAGATCGGGCAAGATTTCACGCCATTCGAAGACCTTCTCGGCCATCGTGAGCGACTCGGCCATGTTCTCGTTCTGCTGCTCCACGGTCTGAGAGGCCAGGCGCGGTACGAACAGGGGCTTGAGATAGCTGGCCAGCGGTCCGCCCGGTTCCTCAACCAACAGCGTCGACTTGGGCCGGGCTTCCTTCATGCCGGCGTAGGTGAAGCCCCGCTCCTTGCAGAACTTTTCGACGTGTGCTTCGAGGGTGATCTTCTCCGTCTCGTCAAAGAGAGGCGGCTCGAAGACCGCGCCCACCGGTCGCCGGGCTTGACGGAAGCGATTACGGGCGTCCGTGTAGCGCTTGCCATAGGCCTGCATGTCCTTCTTGAGCAGGTCGAGGTCATGGCCCACCAATTCGCGGACCTTGTTCTCGCGGACGTCATATTCCACCCGGGCCAACACCTCGTCGAAGGACGTCACCCGGTGGATGGTCACTAGCCGCGGCTGTCGGGCGATGGGCACCCAGAGAGGCGCGCCCAGGGCCATGGTCAATGCATGGCCGAGGGTTTCCGCGGCATCGAGTGCCGCGGCCTCGGCTTCGGGCACGGCACGGATCAACGGCTGTGTCAGCGGCAGGAAGGGCAACAGCGCGACCCCGGTCCCTTCGCCGAGTTGCACGGCAAAGGTGGCGATCGCCTGAGCGGCCAGCAACCGATCCACGGCGCGGCCGACGCCGGCCTGCGTCCGAGCCCAGCCGGCCCCCGTGCCCACCGGCATGTCTATAGCGTCTTCCTGGAAGGTGAAGTCCGCGATTCGATTCTGATAGGCGGCGTGCACAGCGGCATAGTGGGCGATGGGATCGAGTTGCTCCAGGGCCAGAACGAGCCGGTCGTAGTGCTTGCGAGACTCCATGGTCTCACGCAGATTGGCGTGGACAAACTCGATCCGAAACTTGCGTGGAATCTTGAAGCCAGGCGTTTCCAGCGAGTCATCGGGGAACTGATCCTTGTACTTCTGGTACAGGGCCTGGAGCTGCTCGATGGACGGGGTAGGCACCGCGTCCACGAACTCCTTGGTGAATACCTTGATGGGCAGGATGCCAACTTCGAGCTGCGTTCGCAATTCGACGTAGCCCCGCCACATGTCGTAGGGCGTAGCCTGTGTGACGCCCGAATTGCCGAGCATCTGCCCATAAAAGGCCATGGCCCGGGACGATTTCGAACTGCCCATCACGACGCTCCGAGCAATCATAACCCGAATCTCATCGCCGATATGGTCGACCAGTTCGTCGAGCTTGTAGTGCAGCCGACTCTCACGCAGGAAGGCGATCAGATCGGCCTCGCTCAGGCGCCCGCGGCCAGCGGCCAACAGGTCGGCCTTGACCTTGGCCGACGGCAGATAGATGCCCAACTGATCGGCGCGCTCCCGCCAGTAGAGGAATTCCGCCGCCCCCTGGGCCGACAGCGGATCGCCGTACAGATTCTGCATCACCTGACTGCAGAGAGCGCTGGGGTTCGAGATCAACTCGCTGAGTCCGTCCGGGTTGTCGCGCCGCAATTGCTCGATCTTGCGATTGAGACTCTGGGCCCAGGGCTGATTCAAAAACTGCCCCATCTGGAACGGAGAGACCCTCCGAATCTGGGCAAAGAGCGCGGCATCGGCCTCAGTGAAACCCAGCGATTGGGCTTCCATCATCCAGCCGGCTTGTTCGACGGAGCCGATGAAACTGAGGGCGCTCTGGCGATCCAGGAGGAGCCGTCCGATCGATTGCGGCCCCAGGGCCTTGCCCCCGACGGTGAGGAAAGCGTCCTCTTCGCCGTAGAGCCAAGTCTGGATTCGGCTCCCCGTCGAGGGACCGCCGGGACCACCGCCCCGAGCCATGACGCTATCGCCGACGATGAAGACAAACATGGCGACGAGCGTCAATAACGCGAAGATCCACTTCTTGTGTTTGCGGAAGTAATCGGATGACCCAAGCTTCATGGCAGCCTCAACTTGCGACGGGGTGTCCTGCCCGCGCGCCGCGGCAGGCCCCTTGACGGCCCGCCCCGCAGCGTACTATGGGTACAGGGTAACTTGCCTTCTGTCGCTCATCGTATGAAGTGGGAGCGCTCAAGGCAGGGTACGCCGGCCGTGGCCCACGGCGGCATGCCAACTCGGATTCAAAGCCGCGACCCGTCCGGATGCGAGGTCGCGGCTGTCTTTGCCCCTGGGGTCTGGATCGTGCCCGCCAAGAAAAAGAAGAAGAGCCTGGTCATCGTCGAATCGCCTGCGAAGGCCAAGACGATCAACAAGTACCTGGGAGCGGACTTCGAGGTCGCCGCCAGCAAGGGGCACGTCCGCGATCTGCCCGCCAGGCGGTTCGGCATCGATATCCCTTCCGGCTGGGTGCCGACCTATCAGAACCTGGCCGATCGCAAGGAGTTGCTCGCCGCCCTGAAGAAGCAGGCAGCCAAGGCCGAGTTGGTCTACCTGGCGCCCGACCCGGATCGCGAGGGAGAAGCGATTGCCTGGCATCTCAAGGAAGCACTGGGCCTGTCCGACGAACGGGTCCGCCGGGTCACCTTCAACGAGATCACCAAGGCCGCCATCGAGAGGGCCTTCACCTCCCCGGGCCAGATTAACATGGACCGGGTCAAGGCCCAGGAGACGCGGCGTTTTCTAGACCGTGTGGTCGGCTACCAGCTTAGCCCCCTGCTCCGCAAAAAGGTCACGCGCGGCCTCAGTGCCGGCCGGGTCCAATCCGTCGCCGTCCGGCTCATCGTCGACCGCGAACGGGAAATCCAGAAGTTCACGCCCGAGGAATTCTGGAAGATCACCGCGACCTTGATCCCAAGCGAACTGGCCCAGGAAGCGGCGAAGCTGGCCGCGACCCGGGGGCCAGGCAAGAAAGCCAGTGTGGCCCAGACGGACGACGGTGACGAGATCGAGGACGCCGAGGGTGAAGAGGAAGCGACGCCTCGGACCAAGGCTTCCGACTTGCCGCCCGGCGCGTTCCAGGCCGAGATGGTCGAATGGGACGGCAAGAAGTTCGACGTCAAATCGGGTGATGCAGCCCAGGCCATCGTCCAGGCGCTGGCGGGTCAGCCCTACCTCGTCAGCAAGATCGAGCAGAAGGATCGGCAGGACAAGGCCCCGCCCCCCTTCACCACGAGCACATTACAGCAGCAGGCCTCCATGCGGCTGCGCTTCACCGCCAAGCGGACCATGATGATCGCCCAGCGGCTCTACGAGGGCGTGGACCTGGGTTCCGAGGGCTCGGTCGCCCTCATCACCTACATGCGTACGGACAGCGTGCGCGTCTCGGACGAGGCTCTCACGTCCTGCCGCAAACACATCGAGCAGCATTATGGCCCGGCCTACCTGCCCGACGCCCCGAATCGCTTCACCTCGGGTAAGTCGGCCCAGGAGGGTCACGAAGCGATCCGCCCCACCGACGTCGCCAATACGCCGGAGAAAGTGGCACGCTTTCTGCCCCAGGAACAGGCCAAGCTCTATGAGCTGATTTACCGGCGGTTCGTGGCCTGCCAGATGAAGCCGGCCATCTTCGCCATCACCAACGTTGAGGTCCGGGCCGCGGCTGGGCTCTTCAAGACGCAGGGCAAAATTCTGAAGTTCGACGGATTCCGCAAGGTCTACGTCCCCTCGGGCAAGGCTGACGAGGAGGCCCAACTGCCACTGCTGACCGAGCAGCAGCCGCTCTCCTGCCTGGAGCTGCTGCCGACCCAGCACTTCACCCAGCCGCCACCCCGCTTCAACGAAGCGTCGCTGGTGAAGACGCTGGAAAAGGAGGGCATCGGCCGGCCTAGCACATATGCCGCGATCATCAGCAAGATACAGGAGCGAGGCTACGTCGAGCTTAAGGAACGCCGTTTCCATGCGACTGAACTGGGCATGACCGTCACCGATTTGCTCGTCGAGCACTTTCCCAAGATCATGAACTTGAAGTTCACTAGCCACATGGAGGACGAGCTCGACGACATCGAGAATGCCAAGATCGAATGGCACTCGGTGCTCAACGAGTTCTACGAGCCCTTCGCCGCCGAGCTCAAGGAAGCTGAAACGAAGATGGCGACGCTCCGGGGGCAGGAGACCGACGAGCAATGCCCGCAGTGCCAAGCCAAGCTCGTCGTCCGCTTCAGCAAGCTCGGCAAGTTTCTGGGTTGCTCGAACTATCCCGAGTGCAAGTACATCAAACCGCGTGAAGGTGAGCCCGAGCGCATCGCCACGCCGACCGAACACGCCTGCCCCGAGTGCGGTAAGCCCATGCTCGAAAAGATGGGCAAGTTCGGCCGCTTCCTCTCCTGCAGCGGCTATCCCGACTGCAAGACGATCATGAACTTCGATGCCGAGGGCCAGCCCGTGCTCGCCGTCACCAAGACGGAGCATTCCTGCTCCAAGTGCGGCAGCGTGATGGTCCTCCGGCAAGGTCGGCGTGGGCCCTTCCTCGCCTGCTCCGCCTATCCCAAGTGCCGCAATGCCCAGGACGTCGACGCCCAGGGCAACCCGCTTCAGCCGATCGACACCGGCGTGAACTGCGAGAAATGCGGCAGCCCCATGGCCGTCCGCAAGGGGCCCCGCGGCCCCTTCCTCGGCTGCACCAAGTACCCCAAGTGTCGCAGTGCCAAGCCGATCCCCGAAGAACTCATGGAGAAGATCAAGCATCTGCTCCCGCCGCCGCCGCCCAAGAAGGAACTCCCGCCCGTGGAGATCAAGGAGACTTGCCCGAAGTGCGGCGAGCCGATGAAACTCCGGGCCAGTGCCCGCGGCTACTTCCTGGGCTGCACGAAGTACCCTAAGTGCCGGGGCACCAGCCAGCCAAGCCAGGAACTCTTGGACAAACTGGGGACCGCTTAGCACGCCCGCCGATCACCCTCGGCCAGCCCGCCGCCGAGTCTTTGGCTGGCCTACGCCTCCGGTCCGGACTCACCGGCGCCAGAACCGTACAGGGCCGAGACCTGAGCGCTCTGCTCTTGCTGTTCGACCCATTGCCGAACCTGTTTCAGTTCGGCGAGTACCTGATCGATCTGGTCGCGTTCAGCCACAACCGCGCTAGCTAACTGCTGGGGCTTCTTGCCAAAGTGCTCATGGAGCACCCCGGCCAGTTGGTCCCGGAGATGACGGCGGAACGCGCCGCGGATCACAGGCCAACGGGCTGGTAGCAACAGATTCAGGATGAAGAAGAAGATCAGAAGCGTAAAGAAGACCGCTGCCGGGGGCAGAAACAGATCGCTCCAGGCAAACGTGCGTGTTTTCTCGCTGAAGAAGTAAGCGTACATCAGCCAACCGCAGGCGGCGATGAAGACCACGATAGGCAAGAGGTCGCCGGTCCAGGCCAGGACTCTCTGCAGGAGATGCCGGCCGCGGGCAGGGTTCTTCCAGGCGGTCTCCAGATCGTCGAAGCTGGCCCGGAGGAAGCCGGGCAGAAGCTGTCGCCAGGAAGGCAGCGGCTGCTCCTGGAGCATGGCATTGAGCGGAGCCACGGGCATACCGGCCGCGTCGGCCTGGACCAGCAGTCGGTTCGGCAAGGCCCGCTGACGGGCATCCAGGTGGCGATCGGCCGCGACCTGGCTGCAGGCTTCGGCAAAGTCGCTGAGCCCGCCGGCCAAAGATGGATCGACGTGGGCGGAGCCGCCGGGCAGGAGCCCGGCGCCGGGCAGCCGACGCCGCCAGGACGTGCCGAGGTACCGGAGCCAGTTGAAGAAGCGTAGGAAGCCCGCCGTGACCCCGCGGAAGAGCCGCTGGGCATGAGCGGCGAAGTGCCGTTCCAGATTGCGATGATAAGGCTCTAGCGTGGTCAGAACCAGGTCAGCGACGGCGTCGGCCTCTTCAGAGAGAGTCGCCGACCACTGCCCGGAGGTCTTGGCCACAGCCTCGGCGAGGTCGGCTGGCCGCAGCGACCGCAGTTCGCTCGTCATCTGATTCAGGAGCTGGCCAACGCCGCGGGTCTTGATGGCCTGAATTTCTAGCGTCGTCAGCCCCTGTTCGAGCCAGGCCTCCAGCTCCGCAAACTGCTCTCCCGGAGGCAAGTCGGCAGGTGTGTCTTGAGCGTTGATCCAGGCCTGGGCGCAGGTGCGGAAGATGAGCGGAGCGGAGAAGCCTTCGTCCCGGAGGTCCTGCACAAGGTCTTCGTCGGGGCGCAGGCCGCTGTTGAGCCCATGGAGACAGCGATCCCACTTGTTCAGCACAAAGGCAAAGGCCCGGCGTCGCCGCTGTTCCAGGAAAAGCTCCCAACCAGCCTGATCATGGTACTTCTCCTGGGAGCCCACGTAGAGCACGACGTCCGCCAGCGGCAGCACTTGCCGCAGCTTCTCGCGATGGCTGGGTTCGTTGCTGTCCAGGTCGGGCGTGTCGATGAGGATCTTCAGGGCCAGGGCTGGGCGGTCGTGGCTGACGAGCTTGCATAGCCGCAGCCGGGCATCGAACCGATTGGGATCGACGGCGGCATGGTAGTAGACCACGGAATCGCGAGTGGTGGGCCGGGTGAAACTGGCATGGGCCACGGCCCCGCGGGCCAGCGCATTGAGCAGGGACGACTTACCCACTCCCGTGCCACCCATCAGGAGGATGATGAGCAAGGGCTGGTCGGTTTCCAGGTCGGCGGCGACGCGGCTCAGATCGGTGGCGAGGCGTGCCATGCCCTCGGTGCGGCCGCGGAGCAGTCCGGCCCGCCGGGGCCGAGCCAACCAGTCCGCCAGACGTTCCTCCAGGTGCCGCAGTTGCGGTGCCAGGGTGTGGAGCAACGGAGTATGGGCAGCGGCAGTCACGCGGGTTTGACCTCCGCTTTGGCCTGGGCCGCCTCGGCAAGCACGCCGATGGCCTGGGGCACGCGCTCCACGACCTCTTTGAGCCGTTGCAAAGTCGTGCCCCCCGTGGCAGGCCAGGCACTCAGCCAATCGGCAAGCGGTCGAGCGAGGATTTCCTCGAAGAGTTCTCGCTGCCGCTGCCGAGCTGCCTCCCGCTGCCGATCCACGTAGGTCTTGCCGAGCTGCTCCACGAGTTCCTGGGTGATTGCGGCCACCACCGGCACGAGGGCCACATCCAGCCAGATGTGCGTGCCCAGCGTGACGACGGTGCCAACGATGGCACCGACCTCAAACGTGGCCTTCACGCCCCGCAGAGCATTCAGGGACGCGGGGCTCTGCTCTAGGTCCTCGTAAATCTGCCGGGCGGTCTTGTCGACGTCCTCATGCAGCCGGCGCTGGTACTCGGCGAGCCGGCGGGTGTATTCCCTCTGGGCTGCCTGGAAGAACTCGGCGTCGAAGCCCGCCTTAATCTGCCGCCAGATCGGGTGGTCGTCTCGGACGGCGGCCTCTTTGTGGAAGTAGTCGAGCCAGCCGGTGAGGGCCGTACGCAGGACCGGCTCCTCGGGGAACGGTCCGACCGACTCGGGCCCCGACGTCATCTTGGCGAAGAAACCCTTGGCCACGCGGTAGGGCGTTCGCAGCACCCAAAGCGTCTTGCTCACATACTGCCCCACGCCCGGCAATTCCAGCAGTTCGAGCAGCCGGACCAGGGCCTGATTGAACCGGGGGAAGCTCTCGGCCGAGAGGTACTCACGCAGGTACCGGGCGGTGAACTCATCCCGGCCCTTTTCCACCAGTCGCTGCCAGTCCTGCAAAGCCTCCAGGTCCCGGCGGGCGCTGGCCAGTACGTCGTCCTGGTGCTGCGTCAGGAACTCGATGCCGCCCCGGGCCACCTCCGCCCGGGTTCCTACCGATCTGTCCAGCCACCACTGCACTTGCTCCACGAGCGCCTGGCGCACTGTGGCGCCCGCGCCGAGGGGATCGGTGAGCACCTCGGGGGGCTGATGGGGCACGGCCACGCAGGCGGCCACCCGGGTGCACTCCGGGATGCGGGCGATCACCTCCGACCTGAAATGGTCAAGGATCGTTGTGGCGTTCTTCTCGGGCATCTTGACAACGCAGGCGATGACCGGCTTGCCCGCTTGCAGGATGAGCCGCAGGAACTGGGTCGGCAGGGCGTCGTTATAGCGCTCATCGGAGGCGACGTAGATGACCAGATCGGCCAAGCCGATGACCTCAATGAGGCGGGCGGTATAGCCGACCGCGTGCCAGGTCGTCATGTCCGGGCAGTCCCAGATGCGAGCCTGGTGCAACAGCCGCTTGGGATCAGGTGGCGGCTCCAGCAGGCGGACCTGGTAGACGTCTGCGTCCAGATTGCCGGGCTGAGGCTCATGGAGCAGCCGGAGCCGGCCAAGCTCGCTGGTGGCCAGGAGCGGCGCCCGCATGGGTTGACCGTCGGCCAGGGCGTAGGCGATGGGATGGCGCGTGTAGCCGGCTTGTGGGTTGGACTCGGCGACGGCTGCCCCGATGAGAAAGTTGGCAATGGTGCTCTTCCCCGCGCCGGCACCGCCCACGACAATCAGGTTCAGGACCGGCGACGCCGCGTCGGTCAGATAGGGCCCCAAGTGGTTCGTCACAATGGCCAGAGCGAGCCGGACGCGGGCCAACTCCTCGGCGGCGCCGGCTCGCTGCTGGGCGTGCTCTTCCAGCCAGCGCAGGTCTTCCGCCAATTGCCGGCACGTGACCAGCATGTCGCCCGGGAGAGAACCGGACGCGGGAGCGGAATCGGCAGGGGCGAGAGCGGACATCAAAACCGATCCAGGCGAAAGGGGGACAGGTCTAGCTCGGGGGTCTGCCCCTGGAGCAACTGCTGCATCAACATGCCCGTTACGGGCGAAAGCTGCAACCCCGACCGAAAATGGCCCGTGGCCACGAACAGGTTCTCAAAGCCGGGCACGGGCCCCAGGATCGGCTTACCGTCGCCGCTCGCCGGCCGCAGTCCTGCCCAACTCTTCTCGACCGGGAAGAGTCCGAGGGCGGGAACGTAGCCAAGTGCCATTTGCAGCAGTTCGGCCTGGGCCACTGCCGTCGTGCTCTTGTCAAAGCCCACGTCCTCCTCTGTGGAGCCAACGAGGACCCGGCCATCGAGCCGTGGCACCAGGTACCGGGGGCCAGCCAGCAACATCCTCTGCAAGAGCCCCGGCTGGGCTCGCATCAGAACGATCTGGCCACGCACTGGTCTGACAGGCCAGCTCAGGCCCAGGCTGGCCCCGATGCCGCCCGACCACGCCCCCGTGCAGACGAGCACCTGCCCCGGTTGCAAGCGACCGGTGGAAGTGGCCACGTCAGTGATTCGCTCGCCGCGCCGAGTCATTGCAAAGACCGGGCAGCCCGAGCGGAGGTCGACCCCAAGCCGCTGGCAGGCAGCGATCAGAGCCCGTACATGCCAGGGATTGCGGACCTGGGCCGCTTCCGGATACCAAATGGCACCGGGCAGGTCGGGGGCCAGAGCGGGCTCGAGCGCACGCAACTCGGCGACGCCGACGACCCGCCCCCCCAGCCCGCCATCTTCCTCGGCTGGTTGTTCCGCGTGCTCCACGCACTCCTGGCCCGGCCGCGACTGGCGGCGCCGCTCCAGGTCCGCGACGGATGAACGAAGTTCAAGCGCACCACATCGCTGGTAGCCGTTGTCGAGGCCGGTCAGTTCCTTGAGCGTGACCGACAACTCGGGCATGAGAGCAGCACTGCGGGTCTTGAGCTTGCCGAGCGGCGTGTGGGCTCGTTTGGTCGATTGGGACGTGATCATGCCCGCCCCGGCCCACGAGGCTTCGCCGCCCAGTTCGCCCTGATCGACCAGAGCGACCCGGGCACCGGCCCGTGCCAGGTAGAAGGCGCAGGAGAGCCCAATGACCCCGCCGCCAATTACGAGGACATCCATGAAGGTGTTATAGTGAACCGCCCGGGCCCTCTTGGCTTCTATAACAACGTTCACGGCTGCTCGGCTGAGCGTGTGGGGCCATCCCGGCAGCCACGCTGGCTGTCAGTGATCGGCCTTGTTTTGGAAGTTTGGCAAGAGGTCGGAGGACGGCCCCGCGTGGAGGCCGGGCACGCTCGCCGCATGGATACCCATTCGCTGGAGCTACTGGACTTCTCGAAGATACGCGAATTGCTCGCGGGCTGTGCCCAGACCGCGCTGGGAAAGGAACTGGCGCGGGCACTGACGCCGAGGATGGACCTGGCTCTGCTCCAGGGCGAGATCGAACTCACATCCGAAATGGCCGAACTCCTCGCCGGCGGCCAGCACCCACCGCTTGGCGGGCTGACCGACGTGCGGATGCTGGTCCGGCGGGCCGCGATTGGCAGCCAACTGACCGCCGCCGAACTCCTCGCCGTCAAGGACGTCCTGGCCTGCACGGGGCACGTCTACCGCTATCGCATGCGGCTCGGCGAACGCTGCCAACGCCTCAGCCACTTCCTCACCCGGGTCGAAGACCTAGGCATGACCGCCAAGACGATTGAAGGCTGCCTCGACGACCGCGGCCATCTGCTTGACATGGCCAGCCCGGAACTCGGTCGCGTGCGGCAGAAGCTTCGCGAACTGGACGAACGCAGCCAGACCCAGCTTCGCCGACTGCTCCGCGATCCCGAAATCCGCAAGATCCTGCGCTTTCCCCATGCGACACTGAGCGGCGACCACCATGTGCTGCCCGTCGCCGCCAACTATCGCCATCGGTTGCAAGGGGTGGTCCATCGCACCAGCGCTTCGGGGGACACGGTCTACATCGAACCCGCTGCCCTGGCAGCCCTCGCCGCCGAGCGGGCCATGCTCCGCGGCGAGGAGGAGAAGGAAGTCGCTCGTATCCTCAGGCATTTGACTGCGGTCGTTGGCCGCGTGGCCCGGCCGCTGCAAATCGCCCTCGACATCCTGGCCCGGCTCGACCTCCTCCAGGGCAAGGCCCGCTTCAGCCTCGACTACGGACATGCACCACCCGAACTGAATGCCGAAGGAAGGCTCTGGCTCCGGCAGGCCCGTCACCCGCTGTTGGAGCACCTCTTCCGGCACGGCCTTGCCACCGACCGCAGCGGACCGGCAGCCAGTCCCACGGCCACCGAACCCGCCGCACCGCCCCGGGCCGTCGTCCCCATCGACGTCCGGCTCGGCATCGAATTCGACCTGCTTGTCATCACTGGCCCGAACACCGGCGGCAAGACGGTCGCGCTCAAAACGGTCGGTCTGCTCTGCGTCATGGCCCAGTGCGGCATGCACATCCCCGCCGGCGCCGGCAGCCAGGTCCCCCTTTTCGAACGCATCGCCATCGATGTGGGCGACGAACAGAGCCTCGAGCAGTCCCTTTCCACCTTTAGCTCGCATATCTCCCGGATCGCTGAAATCCTGCGTTACGCCAATGATCGGACGCTGGTGCTGCTGGATGAACTCGGGGCGGGCACTGATCCCGCCGAGGGTGCTGCCTTGGGAAGGGCGATCCTGGATGAGCTACGCCAGTCCGGCTGCCGGGCCATGGTCACCACCCACCTGGGCGATCTCAAGACGTTCGCCTTCCAGGATGAACGGACCGAGAACGGAGCGGTCGAGTTTGACATCGAGACCCTGAGGCCGACTTTTCGGCTTCACATCGGCCAGTTCGGTATGAGCAACGCGCTGCAGATCGCCCGCCGGTTGCAACTGCCCCGAGCACTGATCAAGCGGGCCAAGGGCTACTTGCATCGGCGACAACGCCGCGCGGGGGCCATCAAGGAGCTGGCGGCGGCCCGACTCGCGGCGGAAGAGGCGCGCCAGAAGGCCCACGAGGCCGAACTCGCCGCCCGCCAGCAACAACAAGAACTGCAAGAACATGCCCGCACGTTGGCTGCTTCCCAGGCGGAGGCCGAGGCACTGCGCCGCAGCCGGCAGGCTCTGAAGGCGGGCGACGCGGTCCAGGTGCCCAAGATGCGCGAGCAAGGCAAGGTGATCCGGGTCGATCCACTAAGAAGCTTGGCCGTCGTACAAGTGGGGCTGGGGCAATGGGAACTGCAGCTCGACGAAATCGTGCCCGTGACCGCTTCGCATCCCACGGGTGGGACGGCACGCTGACCCTTCGCCGTTCCCAGTCCGTGCGATTGCACCTTGGGTTGGGTCCTGGGTGCCCGGCCTGGTGTTTCCCCCCTTGCCCATCGGCGCAGTTCTCTTTAACCCATGGGCATGCTGATTTCCGAAGCCCGATGGTATGGCCGCTGGCTCCGCAAGTTCCCAGCGGCCGACCTCTACCCCCAGCTCAACCTCGGCAGTCAGACCCTGCACTTTCGCACCCACGTGCAGCCCTGGATTGAACGCTATCTCTTCGCTCCAGCCCGGCAGCGCGGCGGCGCGGTGGTTCATACCGATCTGCAGCCCGCGCCGGGGGTCGATCTCGTGGGCGACCTGACCGATCCCGCTTTCCACGCGGTCCTGAAGGCCCGGCAGTTTCGCTCCGTCGTGTGCTCCAATCTCCTTGAACACGTCACCCAACCGAAGCTGATTGCACGTGTGGCCACCGAGGTCGTCGTGCCGGGCGGTCTGCTCTTCGTCTCCGTGCCGTACCTATTCCCCTACCATGCCGACCCGATCGACACGATGTTCCGGCCCAGTCCCGAGGAGTTGGCCAACCTCTTCCCCGGAACTCGAATCGTGGAAGCACGCATCGTCCATGGCTGGCTGATCCGCTATGGGCTCGAACGGCTGCGGCAGGGTTGGCCCGGCAAGGCGAACATGCCCCAAGCGACTCCAGTTGGTTTGCCAGAAGGGGCCGGTTCTAGGGTAAGAAGTCCAGGGGACCTGCTCCAAGTCGTGACCACGTGGGTCCCGTGGCTTTGGCGGCCGTTCGCCATCTCCTGCCTGGTGCTTCGCCGGGAGGGGTGCATATGACCCGGTCCCCGAGCCCTGCCCCACGGCCTCGACGCGCCCTCATCGTCTCGCACCATGGTCTACCTCACGTGGGTGGCGTGGAAGTGCTTGTGGATGCCGAGATTCGCACTTTGCTGCGGGCGGGGTGGGAGGTCACGCACGTGACCAGCGACTTGCTCGGCCAGGCTCAAGTGCCGGAGTATGAGCGGCCGGTACGGATCATCCGCGTGCCGGCCTGGCACGTGATGGAACGGCGCGTGCGCCTGGCCTACCCGTTCTACTCGCCCCGGCTCTGGTCGGTGCTCAGGCGGGAAGTGCAAGATGCCGACGTCGTCCATGCTCATGGCTTCATCTTTCTCTCGTCGGTGGCCGCCCTGCTGCTGGCTCGGGCAGCGAACAAGCCGCGGATGCTCTCCGACCACGGCGGCGTCATGCAGTTTCCCCAGCCGCTCTTCAACGGGCTCATGGGGCTGGCTGCGGCACTCCTGGGCCGAATCACGTGCCGCCTCGCCCAGAAGCGGGTGGCCTACAATCAACGGGTGCTAGGCGACCTGGACCGGCTGGCAGGAGGGCGCGGCCGCTCCCTCTTCCTCCCCTACCCCACCGACAGACAGCTTTTCCATCCTGCTTCCCCAGACATGCGGCACCGGCTGCGGCGCGAGTTGGGCTGGCCCAACGAACGCCCAGTCGTCTTGTTCGTGGGCCGGATCACCGCCGATAAGGGTGTGCTCCTGCTGCTGGAGGCCCTGACCGCGGATCATGACCTGGTGTTCGTCGGCCCCGGCAACCCGGACATCCTGGCGCTGCCACGCACTGGGGTCACTTACTTGCCGCCCCGCCCGCAGTCGGAGGTGGTCAAGCTCTACCAGGCGGCTGATCTGGTCGTTCTGCCGTCCCGACCGTCGCGGGAGGGCTTTCCCCTGGTGGTGCGAGAGGCACTGGCCTGCGGGCTCAAGGTCGTGATGACCTACGAGCCAGGCTACGAGCCCTACCGGGTGCTCGCCAATCTGCACTTTACCGAAAGTACGCCAGCAGCCCTGCGGCAGGCGATCGCCACCGCGCTGGCCGCCCCGCTCGCTCCCGATCCACCGGCGGCGGCGCTGCTGCATCCAACGCCCGAGCAGTGGCTGGACCGGCTCTACAATGACATGGTGGCGTGAGGGGCCAACGTGCCGCATCTGGTTATCATCCCGGCGTACAACGAGCAAGAGAGCTTGCCCCAGACCGTGGCAGCGCTCCAGGCCCTGCCCCCCGATTTTGAGTTGCTCATCATCAATGACGGCTCCCGGGATCGCACCGGGGCACTGGCGGAAGAACTGGCCCACGGGTCGGAGCGGCCGCTGCACGTGCTCCACTTGCCGATCAACGGGGGGATCGGCGTCGCCGTCCAGACGGGTTACCTCTTCGCCGCGAAGGAGGGACGGTTTCAGTACGTCATTCAGTTCGATGCCGACGGACAGCACGACGTGGGCTCGCTGTCCGAGCTGGTCGCCGCCGCCCACGCCGACGAGTTGGACCTGTGCATCGGCTCCCGGTTCCTCGACCCCCAGCAGGAAGGTTTCCGATCAACGGCGGTGCGGCGGGTAGGCATCCGCTTCTTCTCGCTCCTCATCCGGCTTCTGGGCGGGGTTCGGATCACGGACCCAACGAGCGGCCTACGCTGCGCCGGCCCTCGCGCCTGGCAGCGATTCGCCAAGCATTATCCCGAAGACTATCCGGAACCGGAAACCGTCTTCTGGTGTGTCCGGAATCGCTTGAAAGTTGGGGAGATTTCGGTGAAAATGCATGCCCGTCAAGGAGGCCGCAGTTCCATCCGTTTTCGCCAGAGCGTCTACTACATGGTGAAAGTGACGCTAGCTATTCTGCTGGATCGGTTGCGGCCGGCGGGTCAGTGAGTGAATCGCCAGTGCGGTCGCCCCCGCCGTGTAGCCTGAGAGAGTCTTGCGGCAAGGGTACGGTAACCTAAGAAGAGCGGTTGGGCCCTGTCCATCGGCTGACCGGAGCTTTTTTCATGGCTGTTATTGTTTGTCCGGGTTGCAGTGGCCAGCTTCAAGTGCCCGACGTAACGACCCCCACGCCGGGCCAGTGTCCGCGCTGCCAAAGTAAGTTCCTGATCCCGCCGGTCTCGCTGGCACCTGGAGGCTATGGCGGCGCCGTGCCTGCGGGCTATGGAGGACCGGCACCGGGCGGATATGGGTATGGCGGCAGTTCGTCCGATACGGGTGGCTCGGCTGAAACCCGTTCCTATGGCCGTGACACGGGCAAGCCGCCCCTGCCGCCCGAGATGGCCTTTTCCCTTGCCGTCCTCGTGGTCGCCGCCCTCTTGGCCATGCTCTCGCCGCTGACCACGATCTACCTGGCAGTAACCGGTCCGGGCGCCCAGCAACAGCGGCCGCAGACCCCAGAAGCCGTTGCCGCGCAGCTACCGCCTGCGCCGGGTGATGGTGCCGCCGCTGCCGCGGGCGACATCGTCGTCATCTTCGTCGCGGTGACGATCATGATCTGTCTCTTGTTTGTTGCGTACGCCGTTCTGAGTGCCTGGGCTGCTTGGGGCTCCTTCTCTCGCAATGAGGCAGCCCTGTACTGGGCTCGTTCAGGCTTGCCCGGCATCAACGCCGCGTTGTTCATGGTGGGGCTCATCGGCTTCTTCGCCTCGATGCAACTGATCACCAACATGATCGGCGTCCCCCAATTGCTGGCTGCTGCGCTGGGCGTCGTCATTGCCGTTCCCCTCCGCTCCAAGGGTGTTGACGAGTACATGGGCAGTCGCGGCACGGTGCCGAACTCCGGGCAGGCACTCGCGATCTTCGTCGTTAGCGTCCTGGGACTCTTGGGGGTGAGCGCGGGCTTGGGGTACCTCTTGCCCGGCCCAGACCGTTTGGCACCGCAGGCCCCACATGATCCGCGCCAATTCGTTCAGCGGGAAACCAAACGCATCCCTGCTGGCGCAGGCGGGGCCGAGCAGCCCAAACCGGAAGCAAACCAGCCCGATGCTGGTCGCGGAGAGCGCGACGCGCCCCCGGTAGAGCGGCCGCCCCGCCCCGACCCGCCCGATCCGCGCCGCCCGTTTGCCCGCCGGCCCCAACCGGAGCCGCCCGCCAAGGAGGTCAAGCCTCCCGAGAATCCGGCGGCCCTGCCTGGCAGCCTCGCCGACCGGGCCGACGAGCGGATCACGCGCATGCCGCAATTGATCGCCTATTACTCCTTCGAAGAAGACGACGGCCCGCAGTTCTTCGACGCCTCTCCCTTCCGGCACCACGCCACGGGCTTTGATGTGACACGTGTTCAAGGACGCCGAGGCAAGGCGATTCGCTTTGATGGGACCGCCAGCATAGCGCGTTTGCCCAACGTCGATGCCTTTGACTTGCCCGCCGACGGTGGGGGCGCCATCTGTTTCTGGTTCCGGGCGGAAGAAGCCCGTGGCTGGATGGTCTGCCTTCGCGGCGATGATCGCCAGGGCAACTATGCCTTGTGGCGCGTGGGATTCAACGTGCATGGCACGCTGAACTGCCAAATTCGCGATAGCTCCGTCATCTGGTACCCACCCGAAGTGTCCAGCGACCGGGAAGCCGTCACCAAGGGGCGCTGGCATCACGTCGTCTTTAACCGCTCCGGCACCGGAACGCTGGAGCTCTGGCTCGATGGAATTCTCATCAGCGCTAGTCAGGAACGTAGCGCGCAACGCGGCCCACGACCACCTGCACTCCGGGGGATGAAGTTCCTTCGCCGCGAAATGGGAACAGACTCCCAGGAGCGCATGTTCTCCCAGTTCACCGGCGATCTGGACGAGGTCTGTATCTTCCGCCGCTACCTCGAGCGCGATGAAATTGCCGGGCTTTACAACGTGGCTGACACATCCCGTGAAATCGCCCGACAGCCGGTGGCACGCCCCGAGTCGGGCGGCTCGGCCCCGAATGCGGGCAGCGGTTCCGCACCACGTGACCCCGCCCCCGCTCCCGCACCACGGGACACGGGCGGCTCCCCGCCACCCCCGCCGCCCGCCACGACCCCAGCGACACCGCCGGACACCACGCCCAGCGCCGACGGCTTGCCCGCCGCCATCTCCGGCAAGGTCGACACCAAGGTGCTCGCCATTCCCAATCTCCTCGCCTACTACAGCTTCGCCGAGGGATCTGGGGCCACAGCCCATGATGCCGGCCCTCACCGCATGCATGGCCAGATCACCAATGCCGAATGGTCGGGTGGCTACAAGGGCAAGGGACTCAAGTTCAATGGCCGAAACTCGTTCGTGCGGCTTCCGATCGGGGCCAACTGGGACCTCAAGGAAGACGATGAGTTTGCCACCTCGCTCTGGTTCCGTACCAAAACGCCCCGGGGCGTCTTGTTCTCGCTGCGCGGCGGCGAACAGGCTTCCAACGCCATCTTCATGTCCTTCTTCGACACCTCGCGCAATTTGATCGGCTTCGTCCGGCCCACCGAAGGCCGGTTTCCGGTTCATGCCCGCGTCTTCCCGGCTGAAACGCGCAAGCTCCAAGACGGCAATTGGCATCATTTCGTGCTCAACCGCCGCTCCGACGGCCGGACCGCTGAACTTTGGATCGACGGCATGATGCTCGCCAGTTCCAATGAGAAGCCAAGCACTCCAAGCGATAGCAGCATGGCCCATTGCATCATCGGTGCTGACTGGATCTGGGCCACGAGTCGGCCCGAATCTTGGCCGTGGTTTGAGGGCGACATTGACGAAGTGGCCTTCTTCCGCCGGGCCCTGACCGCCGAGGACATCGAAACCCTCCGGGGCAAGAGGTAGCTCCGCCCGCAAGCCAATTGGCTCAGCGTAGAATGAAAGTGCCATGCCACCGGACGCTGCCGCGACCTGGTTCCCCCGGCTGACCGCCGAGACGCTCATGCTCGCCGGCGGCATCGGGGCGTTCGTCTTGACCATCTACCTGGTCCGCAGCCGGGAGCTACGGGAGAAGTACGCCGTCACCTGGATCGGCGTGGCCCTTCTGCTCCTGGTGGCCGGCTTCTTTCCCGGACTGTTGAAATGGGCGGCCGAGCAATCCCGCCTCAGCTACCCCGCCGCCGTCCTGTTTCTCGCTCTGGGGATGATCTACATCTTTAGCTTTAGCGTCTCCCTTTCACTCACGCGCCAGTATCGCCGCAACATCCGCCTCATGCAGGAGCAGGCCCTGCTCGACTATCGCTTACGCCGGCTGGAGCGGAACCAGGCGCCTACCGAGGTCAAGCTATGAGACGGCTCCTCCGGCCCACGGTCGGCCTGACGTGGCCCCTTGGCCTGGCGTGGCCCCTTGGCCTGGCGTGGCCCCTTGGCCTGGCGTGGCCCCTTGGCCTGGCGACGCTCCTCCTGGCAGCGTCTCAGACCCCGGAAACGGTCCCAGCCACACAGGTGCCCGCCATCCAAGGTGATTCCCTGCATGCTGCCCTTAAGGAGCTGCGCAGAACGGGTAATGAGGTCCATGACCGGGGAGCAGGTGACGCCACAGGCTTGGAACTCCCGACCGTCTCCACACCCTTCTGGCCCCTGCTCGAGCACATCGCCTACCAGTCCCAGCGTCGCATCGTGCCTAGCCATGAAGGCGGCTCCGTCTTGCTCGTGCCGGGCGATGGCGCGCCCCCGCGTTCACTCATGTCATGTCTCAGCGGACCCTTTCGGGTGCGGACGAAGAGTCTTACCGCCGTGCGCTCCTTCGACGACGAAGCCTTCGAACGGCTGATCCTGAACCTGGAAGTGATGTGGGAACCGCGCTATCGCCCGCTGCTGCTGCAACTGGCCGGTAATGGGGTGCAACTCGAAGAAAACGGTCAACGCCGCACCATCGACCAAGGCGGCCAGGTGTCCTGGCGCCTGGCTGGCGTCGGGGGTTTGGAATGGCCCCTGCGCCTCCCCCGCCCGCCCCGCTCCGCCACGGTCCTGGATGCCGTCCATCTCTCGGCCACGGTGCTGCTGCCGCTCAAACGGCTGGAGGTCAGCTTCGACGAAGTAGGCCCGTCGCCAGCCCAGCGTCAAGAAGGGGTCGAGTGTCGTATCGTCGAAGTCCGCACCGATCCGAAATCGGGGCGCTGGCAGCTTGTCTGGACAGTGACCTACACCCACTTCAACCCCGAGAGCCATCAGACCTGGATGTTCGCCGACATCGCCATCACTCTCCACTCCAAGTCGGCGGTGGGGGGCGTCCTCGGCAGTGCCCGGCCCATCCAAGTGAGCGTCGACGAAAAGCGCTCGGTCCGCCTGGTCCACACGCTGCCGACTCTGCTCACCCCGTTGGAAGACTACCAAGTCATCGTGCATCCCCTTGCCGAGCCGATCGCCCACCCCCTCAAGGCCGAGTTCCGCGACATCCCCCTACCGTGAAGCGTCGGTGGGCGCCGCCGACGCGGGAATGGGTAAAGCCGAGTTCACACCTGCACCTGACGCAGGTTCTGGCAGGCTTCTTCGGGCAAGACGATGTTGATGGCCATGCCGCTGCCCAACTCAAACCCCGCGGGGTTCGTTAGCCGCGGCAGGATGTCGATATGCCAGTTGAAATACTCTTCATCCTCATCGCCCCGTGGCACCGTGTTGAGCGTTAGGTTGTAGTCGGGGTCATGCAGCCCAAAGTGCAGCTTCTGTAGGACGGTTTTCAGGAGTTCCGCCAAGGCGCGGAAGGTACGGGGGTCGGCCCGTCCAAAGCTGGCCTGACGATGCTTTGGAAAGATGCGAATTTGATACGGTACGTACGAAGCGTAAGGCAGAACGGCCGCGAAGTGCTCGTTCTCCACCAACAGCCGCTCCCCCGTGGCCATCTCATCGCTCAGTACGTCGCAATACAGGCAGCGGCCGGACTGGTCGAAATAGTCTACGGCCACGCGGTGCTTAAGCCGCAGAAGCCGCGGTACGACCGGGGTGGCAATGATCTGGCAGTGGGGGTGACGGATGGAAGTGCCGGCCCCTTCGCCGTGGTTCTTGAAGATGATGATTGTCTGGAAGCGAGGGTCGCGCATGAGATCGTTGCAGCGGAAATGCAGCGTTCCCAGAATCCGCTCGATCTGCTCGGGACTTTGATGGGCCAGGTAAACCGAGTGATCGGGCGACTCGATCACTACTTCATGGGCACCGCAACCGCCCATGTGGCGAAAAAGCCGGCCGTCCTCGACACGTTGGATGTGATCCTCGATGCGCAGCGCTGGATACTTGTTGGCAATGACGCGCACAAGCCAGCCATTCCCCGAGGGAATGCGGACCGTGAAGATCTCCTTGGAGCCAGTGGCCTCTTGCCCCGGACAGAAGGGACACTGCACCGGCTCGGTGGCTGGGGCCTGGGCTTGCTTGCCGTGGCTCGGTCGCCGCCCTCGTTCCGGCGCAAAGATAATCCAGTCGCCGGTGGTCACATCATAGCGCAGGAGGGACATCGTAGTTCTCGGGCCAAGGGTCCGAGCCAGACTTCATGACGCAGAGGTTCCTGCCCATTTATTTTACGACACTCGAGGCGGGTGGGCGTCGGGGAAGCCCACGCGCCGGGAAGTGAGAGACCACGGCCGGCCCAGTGCTAGGTTTCCACACCGTACTGCTTCAGACGGCGATACAGCGTCTTGCGATCCAGCCCCAGAATCACGGCCGCTCGTGAACGGTTCCCTCGGACGGCCTCCAAGACCTGCAAGATGTACTGCTTCTCAAGCTGCTCTAGTGGCACCAAGCTCTCAGCATCCTCGGTATCCAGCACCAGGCGCTGTCGGCGATGTTGGCCAATGCGGTCGGGCAGATCGACAGGCGCGATGCTGGCATCCGAAGTCAGAGCTACGGCCCGCTCCATGACGTTCCGCAATTCACGGACATTGCCAGGCCAGGGATAGGCGAGAAGCCTCTCGGCGGCGGCCGGTTGAATGGAAGTAACGGTCTTTCCCGTGCTAGCGGCAAACGTCGCCAGAAATCGCTGCGCCAAGAGCAGGATATCCGTCCCCCGGTCACGCAGCGGTGGCAAATCAAGCTGAATCACGTTGATCCGGTAATAGAGGTCCTCACGAAACCGGCCATCCTGGACCGCGGCCTCCAAATCGCGATTCGTGGCCGAGATGACGCGGGCATCGACTTGCACTTCCCGGTCGCTGCCCACGGGGCGGACCGTGCGGGCTTCCAGTGCCCGCAGCAACTTGACCTGCATAGCGAGCGGCAGCTCGCCGATTTCATCCAACATGAGGGTCCCGCCTTCGGCTTGCACAAAAAGCCCCTGGCGCTCCTGGCGGGCATCGGTAAAGGCTCCTTTGGCATGCCCGAATAGCTCGCTCTCGAGCAGCGCCTCGGGAACGGCGGCACAATTGACGGCCACGAACGGAGCGGAGGCACGGCGGCTGTGGCGATGAAGCGATCGCGCCACCAGTTCCTTGCCCGTACCACTTTCCCCCGTCAGCAGGATGGAGGCGTGCGTTGGCGCCAGACGCGCGATCTGGGCATAGACGCGCTGCATGGGCTGGCTCTCACCAAGGATATCTCCAAAGTAGAGGCGGTGGTCGCCCGTCTCGGCCAAGGCCCGCCCCTGGCGCTGCAGCCGCCGGTGTTGGACCGCGCGCTCGAGTGCCGCGACGAGCAGGTCGGTCTCCACGGGCTTGACCACAAAGTCATAGGCACCGGCACGCAGGGCGGCCACGGCCGATTCCACACTGCCGAATGCCGTCATGACGATCACGGGCAGGCCTGGCTGTTCGGTCGAGATCTGGCGGCAGAACTCAATGCCGGTGGTGCCCGGCATGCGGACGTCGGTGAGCACGGCGTCGACTTCATCGTGCAGCAACGCCCGATGCGCCTCCTTCGCCGCGGTGTACCATTGGACCTCATAGCTGCGCAGCCGAAGTTCGGTGTCGATCCACTCGCACATGCGGCGTTCGTCGTCCACCACTAGGATTCTGCCGCTCATGTCAGGCCCCCGCCGGTAGGTAGACAGCGAATGACGTGCCATGGCCTATCTGGCTGGCAACTTCGATGCAGCCCCCGTGCTCTTGAATGATGCCATAGGCGATCGCCAACCCGAGCCCCGTTCCTTGGCCGACGTCCTTCGTCGTGAAGAACGGCTCGAAGATGTGTTCCAGGACGCTCTCCTCGATGCCGGCGCCGCTGTCGCTCACCACAAGTTGAATCCATGGCTGATCGGGCGCCGAGCCAGGCGGCGCGCCAACGGCTCCAGAGACTTCCACGCCAATCGTGCCGCCCTGCGGCATGGCATCGATGGCGTTGGTTAAGAGGTTGATCAAGACCTGTTGAATCTGCGTCGGATCGACGCTGGCCTGCGCGTCGCCAATGCAAGGCTTGATGTCGATCTGGACGTTTCGGCGGCTCACCAAGTCTTGCAACAGATTCACCGACTCCCGTACCAGGGCATAGACGTCCGTGACCGCACGTTGGGGGCGCCGCTGCCGGGCGAAATCCAAGAGCTGCCGCACGATCGTGGTGATGCGGTCGGCCTCCCCCTTGATCGTCGCCGCGCTCGCTTGAGCCTCCGCGCCCGTGACCTTCGCCGAGGCGATCAGGGCCGCACGGCCGGCCACGACATTGAGGGGCGTGCCGAT
>CALLZJ010000172.1 GCA_937858435.1 uncultured bacterium | reverse complement strand
CATGGCCGGGGCCGTTTCCGCACCTGGCTCTGGCAGATCACCAGCAACGCCGTCAACGACTTCCTGCGCAAGCGGCGCCGCATCGACCGCGTCGAGGACGAGAAGCGGCAGCAGTTCGACGAGGCGCCCACGCCAGAGCCAGACCCGGAGTGGCTGGCGACCCACCGCAAGCGCCTGCCTGAATTCGCCATGCAGCAGATCAAGGGCCAGACCGCGCCCAAGACCTGGGCCTGTTTCGAACTGCACCTGCTGAAGGGCAAGCCAGGGGCCGAGGTGGCTGAGGCCCTGGAGTTGACGGCGAATACGGTCTACGTCAATGCGTCCCGCGTGATGGCCCGGATTCGTGAGCTGTGCCGATCCTACCAGGAGGACCTGGATGATGCCTGAGGCGAGTTGCCCGGGCGAAGCCGTCTGGATGCCATTGCTTGCCGGGGAACGGCTCCCGTCCGAGTTGCAGAGACACCTCGACGGTTGTGCCGCGTGCCGCCGGGCCGTCGAGCGTCTACGCAACGAACTGGACACCATGCGCACGCTCACCGACTCGATCGTGCTGACCGCGGCCACGCCCATGCGCCGCCCCGGCGATCTGGGCCGCTACGTCATCGTCGGCGAGCTGGGCACCACCATCGCCACCCGCGACTATCGCGCCCTGGAGATCATGCGCGATCAGGACGTCGTCGTCCGGCTGTCCCGCCATTCCGTGCGCAAGGACGACATGGTCCGCGATCGGCTCTTGGAAGAGGGTAAGCGACTGACCGAGATCAAGCATCCCCACCTGGTCTCCGTCCGCGACCTGGACTTCTTCGGCGATCAGCCGTTTCTCGTAACCGAGTATGTCCGCGGCGTTCCGCTGCCGACCTATGTCGAAAGTCGGCTGCCCAGCCCGACCGTGGCGGCCCGGTGGGTCGCGTCGTTGGCGCGGGCGGTCGTGGCCATGCACCAAGCTGGCATCTGCCACTGGGACATCAAGCCCGCCACGGTCCTCATCGACGAAGATGCCAGCGCCCGACTGACCGAGGTCGGCATGACGCGCCTGCGGCAACTGGGCACCGAGGCCTTTGGCTCCGCCTCAGTGGGTTCGCCTGCCTTCATGGCTCCGGAGCAAGCCCGGGGCGACTCCGCCCTCATGGGACCGGCCACCGACCAATTCGCGCTGAGTGGGCTGCTCTTCTTCTTGCTCACGGGCCGACCACCCTTCACCGGCAAGGACCTCCCAACCATCCTGAGCCGGGCCCGCCGCTGCGAAATACCGGCTGACCTCTTGACCAAGTCCAATGTCCCCCGGCTGCTCGAAACCGTTTGTTTGCGAGCCCTGGCCGAGCGGCCGCATCAGCGGTTTCCCTCCGCCGCCGACTTCGCCCAATCCCTGGATGCCAGCGTGGGCGGCGTGCCGAGCTTGACCAGCACCTGGTTCGGCCAGAGCTGGACGCCGCAGCGCTAGCACCGGCGACCAAAATGGTGCCGCGGCCGCTGCGAAGAACACCACGGAGCCCGAGCACGCACAACCCGCCCCAGATACCGGAGTTCGTCATGAGATCTTCGCTTACGGACTTGTTCTCGCACCCGGACATTGTGCCGCTGGTCTGCATTGTCATGATGTTCGCCTGCGGGCTGATCGGTTACTTGACCCGACAGTGGCGTCTGCATCGCAAGACCGAGATCGAAACCGGTCTGAAGCGGGCCATGATCGAGAAGGGCATGTCGGCAGCAGAGATCGAACGCGTCATGCGCGCCTCGCTGACGAGCAGCCAGAGTGGCCGTGAAGCGGGCGGGTCCATTGAGGACCACTGAGCCTGACCAAATGCCTAGGAACCGCTCTCGGGGGCGTGCCGTGCCGGAGGGATAACGGCTGGGCCGGGGTCGCGATGGCTCTCGCTTTTTCTTGGGCCTGGGGGTAGGATAGAGGACGTAAGCCTGCCCTGGTTCGGGTTTGCCCGGACCACTGCACCAGACCTCGCCCGCGGGAGCTTTTCGATGGATCATCGCACCCTCAACGACGCGGAACGGAAGCAGATACTCACGGCGCTGCGGGCCAACGCCCAGGACAACAAAGTCCTGCTCATGGACCGCAAGACGACGCGGTTCATCGGTTCCGCCGACGAAGTGCCGGACGATGAAGTCATTACGGCCATCAAGTCGGTACCGGTCCACTACGGCTAGCCGCCATGAGCCTGCTCACGAGTGAGGCGGGCAAGAAGCGCCTCCTGACCGTGGAGATTCCGGTCCTCGAGCGCTACAACGCCGATCGCGACGAGCGTTTCAAGGTCCGCGTGGTCCAGCAGAGCGGCAACCTCGTCTTGTGTTACCGGCTCATGCCGGCCCATAACGTCTACGGGTTGGGAACACGGCTGCTCGCCAGCTATCCCCCCGTGCCGCCGGGGACCCCCGTGCTGCCGCCGCTCCGCCCCTGCCCCCACTTGCTGGAGGGCCAGGTGCTCTGCATGTGGCGGCAAGGAAGCACCCGGGCCGCCAACCGGTGGGACCCCGCCCGCTTCACGGCCATCTTCGCCGTCCAGGCGGCCTGGCGCTGGCTCGCGAGCTATGAGGTCTGGTACGCTTCTGGCGAGTGGCCCTTGCCCGAGGCGAAGTGATTCCTCCCACGCCAGGGGACCTTGGCCAACTAGGTCGGCCTTTCAATCGCGGCTTGCCCCTTGCCTCTGGGCACCGGGCTCGGTTAAAGTAGCAGAAGTCTTAATTTCTTCGGCGATTGCTCCTGTCCGCGGCGCCTGCTCGATTGACGTTCGCCTGCACCGCCCTTTCCGGCGGTCGACGTGCAAGGAGATGAATCATGCTTCCACTCCGATGGCTGGGGCTACTGGCCTGTCTCTGCATGGCCCTGGCTCTCTGGGCACTGCGGCCGGCCGAGCCGCTCGCCGAGCTGGCCGCCGAGCCGCCGCTCGAGGCCGAAATCGCCAAGCTGATCGCCTTGCTCGACGACCCACGCTTCGAGCAGCGCGAGGAGGCGGCCAAGCGGTTGGAAGAGATCGGCGTGCCGGCCCTGCCCGCTCTGCGTGAAGCCGCCCGCAGCCCCGTGGCTGCCATCTCCCAACGGTCCCGGATTCTGATCCAGACCATCGAACAGCGGGGCGATACCGCCTTGCTCCTCGACCCGACCCTGGTGGAAATCGACTGCGACGCGCAACCGCTCGAACAGGTGCTGCGCGGCATCGGCGTTCCGGCCCGTGTCAACTTCCGCATCGAGGATGCCGAACTGCGTGCCAAGAAAATCACCTTCAAGACCGAAGGGCGCGTCCCCTTCTGGGTGGCTTTTGAGAAGCTGGCCGAGCACGCGGGCTTCCGAGTTGCCATGCCGCCTGCCCCGGGGGACAAGGCCGCACAGGAAGCCGATCCCGACGAGATTCCCATGCCGCGCCGCTTCCGGCAGCGGATGCAGGGGGCCGCGACCGAAGAGCAGGCCACCACGACCTTGCACCTGGTCCCCGAGCCCATGGTTCCTGCCGTCAGCGCTCAACTGGGCGCGGTCTGGGTGCGGATGTCGCCCATTCCACCCAAGGCGGGCAATACGGTCGTCGACGAACGGCGCTACCAGCTCGATGTCTACACCGAACCCAAGCTGCAGTGGCAGGCGCCGCTCGAGATGCGCTTGGTCGCCGTTCGTGACGACAAGAGCCAAGAAGCGACGCTCATCACGCTCGTCTCCATGGGCGAGGATCAGCCGCTGCCCGAAGAGCGCATCATTCCGCTGGGCCGCCCCTATGCCCAGGTCCAACCCGCCTTTCAAGAGTTGATGGTGCGTCTGCGGGTCGCCGAGGAACCGGGCAAGCTGTTCCCGTTGTTCCATGCCCACCTGGTGGGTCGGGTCGCCACCAAGCAGGCTGCGATCACCGTCGACGACGTTCTCAAGGCCAAGGACACGACCACCCGCAACCAAGCCGGCGACGAACTCCGGGTCGTCGATTGCACTGTCCGCGACGACGGCACTGTGCTGCTCAAGGTCGAAATCCGCGGCCCCTCCGGCGAGGACGGCGTGGCGGTCCAGCGCGCCGGCAACATCCAGGCGCAGGTCCAGGTCTGGGGCGGCAACATGCCCCAGATGCGATTGGGCAACATAGACGTTTCCGAGAACCTCGTCCTCTTCGACTCCGAGGGACGCCGCTACCAGGGGATCAGCCGCTCCTTCAGCACGCAGGTGGGCGCCAATGGAGTTGTTCAGACGGGCACGGTCCGCTATCAGCCGCCCTCTTCGGATTCCACGCCGGGCAAGCTGCTCTACCACAACGGCCGGCCCACGCCGCTGCAGGTTGAGTTCAAGCTGCGCGACGTGCCGATTCCCTAATCGAGGCTCAAGCCAGTTCCACGACGCTGACCGGCCCCCGTTGCCGGTCAGCGTTTTTTCGCGGCTCCCAGCATTGAGGTGCAGCGCATGTCGCATCCCGCCCCGGCGAACACGGTGCGAGCCCCACGGGGCACCACGCTTTCCTGCCCAGGTTGGCACCAGGAAGCCGCCCTGCGCATGCTCCATAACAACCTCGATCCCGAAGTCGCGGAACGGCCGGGTGACCTCGTGGTCTACGGCGGCACCGGCAAGGCCGCACGTAACTGGGACTGCTTCCATGCCCTTGTCGCCACCCTCAAACGACTACGCAACGACGAGACCATGCTCGTCCAAAGCGGCAAGCCGGTCGGCGTCATCCGCACCCATGACGAAGCCCCTCGGGTCCTCATCGCCAATTCGAACCTGGTCGGACGCTGGGCGACTTGGGATGAATTTCGGCGTCTGGAAGCCCTCGGCCTCATCATGTATGGCCAGATGACGGCCGGCTCCTGGATCTACATCGGCACCCAGGGCATCCTGCAGGGCACCTTCGAAACCTTTGCCGAGTGTGCCCGGCAGCACTTTGGGGGCGACCTGGCGGGCGGGCTTGTAGTCACCGGCGGGCTGGGGGGCATGGGCGGGGGGCGGCCGCTCGCCGCCACCATGAAC
>CALLZJ010000171.1 GCA_937858435.1 uncultured bacterium | reverse complement strand
AGCGGTGGGGCGGGCGGGCCCGCTTCCACACGGCGCTGCCCGCCCCCCCACCCACAGGGGGGACGGGCGCCGCCGAGCCGGTAGAGCCAGTGGTCGATGTCCGGGGCCTCCCCCCACATGGCATCCATGCGTTTACCGACTTCGAGAGAGCCCACTTCGTCGGCCACGCCGATGGCCTGGGCGGCGATCCGCGTGGCCCCAGCCAGCGCCTGTTCCGGCGTGAGCCGATTCATGATGCAGGCCAGCCCCATGGCCAGCGGCAGGTTCCAGGAAGGGGCCGTGCCGGGATTGAAGTCCGTGGCCACCGCCACCGGCACCCCGGCAGCCAGGAATGTGCGGGCATCGAGCGGCGGCTGCCGCAGGTAGAGCGTGGCCAGGGGGAGCGTGACGGCGATGACCCCCGCCCGGGCCAGGGCCTCGATCCCCGCCGCCCCCGTGTGCTCCAGATGGTCGGCGGAGATGGCTCCGAGTTCCGCCGCCAGGGCCGCCCCGCCGCCGTCCTGCAGTTGATCCACGTGCAGCTTCGGCCGCAGCCCCAGCCGCTGAGCCATGGTGAGACCCCGCCGGGCCTCGTCCTGGCTGAAGGCCCCTTCCTCGACGAAGACATCGCAGAACTGGGCCAGCCCCTCGGCCGCGATCTGCGGCAACATCTCCGCGCACACCAGGGCCACATACCGCTCGCGCTCGGACCGGTACTCCGGCGGCACGACGTGGGCACCAAGAAAGGTGCTGACCAGCCGCAGCCGGGTCGACTCCGCGAGCCGGCGCTGGACGCGGAGCAGCTTGAGTTCGTCAGCCAGGGCCAGGCCGTAGCCGCTCTTGCACTCCACGGTGCCGACCCCGAGCGCGACCATCTGCCGGAGCCGCTCCAGAGCCAGGCCGTACAGTTCGTCGGCCGACGCGGCTCGGGTCGCGCGCATCGTGCTGGCGATGCCACCCCCGGCGGCGGCGATCTCCTGGTAGGTCGCGCCCCGGCAGCGCTGAGCGAACTCATGCGCCCGCCAGCCGCCGAAGACCAGGTGGGTATGGCAATCGACCAGGGCCGGCATCAGGAAGCCGCTCTGCCCCGACCAGTGGATGGCCCACTTCCGATGCTCGGCGGGCAGGTCCGCCGTCGGGCCCAGCCAGGTGATGCGGTCGCCGGTCCAGACGATGGCGGCATCTTCGAGCAGGGGCGGCGTCGCCGACCCCGGCGCGGCACAGGTATAGAGCCGGCGGATATGGATGAGCGCTCGGCTCATGGGAGGACCACTCCGACCGTGGCGAGGGCCTGGGTCAGGGCCGGGCCGCGCAGCAGTTCCAGGACGATCTGCAGGTCTTCCTGGAACAGGTAGTCGGCCTCGCGGTGGGGCATGTGATTTCGGATGACCTGATGAAGGGCCGCCACGCCGCGCCCGGGACGGAGCGGCAGCCGATAGTCCAGGGCCTGGGCGGCCGTCAGCCACTCGATCGCCAGCACGTGTTCGACGTTGTCGAAAACCTGCAGGAGCTTCAGTGCCGAGATGCTGCCCATGCTCACGTGGTCCTCTTGGCCCAGGCTGGTCGGGATCGAGTCGACCGAGGCCGGGTGGCACAGAACCTTGTTCTCCGAGACCAGGGCGGCAGCGGTGTACTGCGGGATCATGAAGCCGGAGTTGATCCCCGTCTCCCGCATTAGGAGCTTGGGCAAGCCGTCGTGTCCCTCCAGGAGCAGGTAGATGCGGCGTTCGGCGATGCTGGCCAGCTCGGCCAAGGCGATCGCCGCCACGTCGAGCGCCAGGGCCAGGGGCTGGCCATGGAAGTTGCCCCCGCTGACGATGTCGCCATTCTCAAGCACCAGGGGGTTGTCCGTGACGCCGTTGATCTCGATGCCCACGACGTCGGTGGCATAGCGGAGGGCATCGCGGCTTGCGCCATGGACCTGGGGCACGCAGCGGAGGCAGTAGGGGTCCTGGACCTTGCCGCAGTGGCGATGGGATCCCAGGATCTCGCTGTCGACGAGCAGCCGGCGGACGTTGTCGGCCACGAGCCGCTGCCCGGGATGCGGCCGCAGGACGTGGAGCCGATCGTCGAAGGGGCGAATACTGCCCTGGAGAGCTTCGAGGGAGGTGGCGGCGGCGGCATCGCAGAGCGGCAACAGGTGCAAGGCCCGCTCCAGGACGTGAGCCCCGTAGGCGGCCATGAACTGCGTGCCGTTGATGAGGGCCAACCCATCCTTGGCTCCGAGTTCAATGGGAGCCAGGCCATGCTCGGCCAGCACGGCGGCGGCGGGCTGGGGCCGTTCGCCCCGGGCATCCCAGATTTCACCCAGCCCCAGGAGCGGCAGGGCCAGATGAGCGAGCGGTGCCAGGTCGCCCGACGCCCCCACGCTGCCCCGCGTCGGCACCACGGGAATGAGATCGAGCTCCGCCATTTGCAAGAGCCGCTCCAGTGTCGTCAGCGAGACCCCGGAACTGCCCAGCCCCAGAGCGTGGATCTTGAGCCGCAGCATGAGGCGAGTGATGCTCTTGGGCACTGGCGGCCCGACGCCGACGGCATGGCTCAGGAGCAGATTGCGTTGCAACTGCACGATCTGGTCGGCGGGAATGCGCTGGGAGGCCAGGGCTCCGAAGCCGGTGTTGACGCCGTAGATCGCTTGGCCAGCGGCGAGGGCAGCTTCGACCCGCTCGCGGGAGCGGCGGGCCGCGGCCGGGTCGGCCCGGAGCCGCGACAGACTGGCGGACAGATCGGCGTCGAGTTGGCCCAGGCGCAGGTTGGGTAGCATGAGCGCCACTATACCGCAGCGGGGCACGGTCGGCAGCGAAAAAGTGAGCCCGGGGCCGCAGCCCCATGCGGCGGCCTACACCGTTGGCACCGGGCCGGGCGGGCTGGTATCATGCCTGCCATGGCTACTGGCAATCCCCGACCCGCATACCTGGTCTTCGACATCGAGACGATCCCGGACGGCGACTTGATCGCCCGGACCCGCTACCCTGGAGAACGGCTCGATCCGGCCGAGGCCATTCGCCGGGCTCGGGAAGAAATCCGGGCGGCCTCGCCCACGGGGTCGGACTTCCTCCCGATTCCCTTCCATGTCCCGGTGGCGTTGTGCGTGGCCCGCGTGGGGTCCGACTTCCGACTCCAGGACATCCGCTGCGTGGATGCCCCCCACTTTCGGCCCATCGAGATCGCCCGGGGCTTCTGGCGGGGGCTCGAACTCTACCGCGCCAAGCTCGTCTCATTCAACGGCCGGGGGTTCGACGTGCCCGTCCTCGAACTGGCCGCCTTCCGCTGGTCGATCCCCGTGCCGCATCACTTCATCGATCGCAGCAATACCCGCTATCGCTACGGCGATTCCCATGTCGATCTGCTGGACTTCTTCACCAACTTCGGTGCCTACCGCCTATCCGGCGGGCTCAACCTGCTGGCCAAGATGCTGAACAAGCCGGGCAAGATGTCCGTGCACGGCAGCGAGGTCTACGATCTCTACCAGGAAGGCAAGCTGCAGCTCATCAACGATTACTGCATGTTCGACGTGCTCGATACCTACTTCATCTTCCTGCGCTCCCGGGTCTTGACCGGCGACCTGACCCCGGAAGAGGAACAGACCCTAGTAGCCGAGGCCCGGGATTGGCTCGTCTCCCGGCTCGGAGAGATGGGCCATCTGCGGCAGTACCTGGATCATTGGCCAAGTTAAAGCGACCAGCCCGGACTCGACTCCCGTGGCACCAGGCGCGCGAAAACTTGGTGCAACGCGGAGAAGAGCCGGGCTGAGCGCGGTGAGCGGCAGCGTGGGGCGGCTACTCGTAGAACGTGCCGCCGATGCCGTTGTAGCCGGCCAGTCCGCCGAAGTCGTTTTCGGACATTTCGAACTGCTCCTTGTAGACCTCGTGTGCCAGGAGGGCCTCGGTCATCTTGACGAGGTCCTTGTAGGGCGGGGGCACATCGTTCTTGATGAGCTTGAGGCGTTTGTCGTTGAAGTGCTTGGCATAGCGCCAGGCGGGCCGGAAGATCGCATCTTCGAGAGGGTTGCCGGTGAAGGGCGCGTCCGCGTCTGGACGCCGCACCATGTAGTAGAGCATCTGGGCAACATAGGCGGCGATCTCCGAGACCGTGTCGGCGATGGCCAGTCCTTGGGCATCGAAGGCGGCATGGGTGGCCTCGTGGATGATCAGGGCGTAGAAGCCGTCCTTGTTCCAGAGGCCCTGGTCGCCGATGTAGAGCGTGTCGGTGCCGGCATCGTAGCTGGCGTCGCCGCCGAGGTCGGAACTGTAGGCCACCGCGATGTGGCCCTTGTCGATCAGGCTCTTGACCCGCTCATAGTCGTTGGGCGTGACCAGGAAGCCGTTCACGTCGAAGGCCAGTGCCCCGATCGCCTTGGCGTGGCTCAGGGCCGAGCGCGCTTGACTGCGTACATGCTTGTCCATGGCCTTCTGCTCTTCGGCCGAGAGCACCACGCCCGTGCCGCCCCCACCGCCGGTGGCATGCTTGAAGTTGCGCCGAGGCAGGTAGATGATTCCTGGCGTGGCCGCCTTGCTAAAGCAGTAGTTCTTGCCGTCCGCGGAGACCTTCTTGCAGCCGATGTACTCCCGGAGATACCAGTTCACCTCCGCGGGCTTGTTGGTGCCGAAGTTGTACCGGATCAGGTCCCAGGGGTCGCGATAGCCGAACTGCTTTTGCAGCGACCACCAGTTGTCTCCATCCTTGACCCGGTAGGAGCGGAGCGGCGTCGGCGGCGGGAAGGCCACGGGAACCTTGGGCTTGGAAATGACGAGCTTGGAACTCATGCGAGCGGTCCTTGTCTGGTTGGCGGGAAGCGCCACGTCCTCACTTCCCCTCTATGCCGCCAACCCGGCCGAACGAAACAAGAAAAAGCAGATCGGCCACCTCCGCTCCCCGCTGGGGACGAAGATGGCCGATCGGAGTCGGTCACACTTGGCAGTCGCGCGGTCTACTTACCGGGCGCCTGCTCCGGAGACTGCTGCAACGCGTCGGCGACGGCCTTCTCCAGCGCCGCCTCGCCACGCAGGTCGCGGGCCACCACCCGGCCGTCCCGCCCCACCAGGAACGTGGCGGGAATCGAGTTGATCCCGAACTTCCGGGCCAGCGGGTTGGCCCAGCCCATGTCCTCCTGGGCCGAGAAGATGATCTGCACCCAGGGCATGTCGTTCTTGGCGACGTAGTCGGCCAGCGTCTCACGCTTGCTGTCCAGGCTGATCGCCACGATCTCAAAGCCCTGGTCGTGGTACTTCGCGTAGACCTTCTTCACGTGGGGCATTTCCGCGATGCACGGCCCACACCAGGTGGCCCAGAAGTCCACCAGCACTACCTTGCCCCGATAAGAAGCCAGGTCGAAGGAGTCGCCCTTGAGCGTCGGGCCGGAAAACTCCATCGTCGAGCCCATGAGCTGCCGATTGACGATCATCCCCTCGAGCCGCTGCCCCAGAGGCGAATCGGTCCCGATGGTCTCTAGGGCCTGCTTGAGAAAGGCCACCGCTTCCTTGTCGTCGCGGATCTTGCGCGCCTCGGTAGTCACCAGGCCGACGACCGACGGGTTCTTCGGGAACTTCTTGATCAGGGCTCGCACCTCGTCGCTACTCTCGGGCGAGGCCGTCCGGGTCATGCCGTGCTTCAGATTCCAGCGCGCCGCCAGCGCCGCACCCGCGAATTCGCCTTGCGGCTCCTCGGCAACGACCTTGTCCACAAAGGCCTGGAACTTCGGCCCCATCTCGGTGGCGTGGGTGCGGGCCGCCATCAGATGCACGTTCAGCATCGCGTTGCGGGCGTTCCGCCTCATCATGTCGTTGGCGTCCGGGTGCTTGTAAGCCCGCTCCGCCGCGACGATGAGCACCTGCCAATCGGCTGGGGTGCGTGCATTCCGCATGTTTTGGTTGATGAAGACCAGAATCTCCTGGGGCGTTCCGTCCGGGGCCTTGAGGCTCGAACCGCCGTCCGCCGGAACACCCGGCTGCTGGGGCTCATCGGCAATGACCGTCACGCTCAGGCAGAACAGCCCGAGCATCAGGCAGACCGCGGCCCGCCTCCACATCTTGAACATGGTCGTCTCCTTGCATTTGGGGGATGGGCCCAATGGGACACTCGCACCAGCCTACCCGACGCGCGTACCAACTGGCAAGCTGTTTCGGCTCCGATCCTGCCCTTGGCAACCGGTCGGCCGGGAGCGAAGAGCCGCCACTCGCCCTCTTGCACGCCGACGCCGATCGGCTACGATGGTAACAATCCGAGCATTCACTCACTTCCCGCCTTGAGGTCCTGCCATGCTCGTCTCCCCGTGGCGCTTGGGTCTGCTTCTGTCCCTGGTGACGGCCGCAGCCACCTGGTCCTTCACCTCGGCCGGGAGCCTGGCTGACGAGCCCCAGGCCGCCGACGTCCCGCTCGGCACCCGCGTCCAGGGATTGGAATTCAAGGACATCCGCTTCCTGCCCCGCAGCTTGCAAGACTTCGGCACCAAGAAGGCCTATGTCCTGGCCTACACCACGACGAGTTGCCCGCTGGTCAAGCGGCTCATGCCCGCACTGATGCGAATCGATCAGGAGTTCTGTGACAAGGGCGTGCAGGTGCTGGCGATCAACGTCGGGCCCGACGAGACGATCCGCGACATGGCCGAGCAGGCCCTGGAGCATGGGGCGCAGTTCCCCTTCGTCAAGTGCTTCACGGGCCACTGCGCCACCAAGGTGGGAGCCACGCGCACGCCGGAAGTGGTCGTCCTCGATGCCGACCATCGCATCCGTTACCGCGGCCGCATCAATGATCAGTATCGCCTGGGGGGCGTGCGGCCGGAGCCGACCCGGGAGGACCTGCGCGAGGCGGTGCTCGACGTGCTGGCTGGCCGCGACGTGCGGGTGCCCTCCACGCCGGTCGACGGCTGTGCCATCACGCTGCCCATCATCCCCGAGCCGGCCCAGCCGATCACCTATGCCGACCACATTGCCCCGATTATGCGGCAGCACTGCGTCGAATGCCATCGCCCCAACACGCCTGCCCCCTTCTCGCTGCTGACCTATGAGCAGGTGGCAAGCAAGGCGAAGATGATTGCCGAGGTGGTCAGCGAGCAGCGAATGCCGCCCTGGTTTGCCAGCGATCATCACGGCGCGTTCGCGAACCGCCGGCAGCTCACGGCTTCCGAGCGGCTCCAGGTGGCCCAATGGCTGAAGGGCGGACGGGCCAAGGGCGACCTGGCCCAGCTTGCCCCGCTGCCGCCCGAGATCGAGAACCCGCCCAGCCGGTGGCAGATCGGCGGCGAGCCGGACCTGGTCCTCAAGGTCGCCGAGCACAGCCTCCCCGCCGACGGCGACGTGGCCTACAAGTACGCCATCATCCCCCACGTCTTCGCCGAGGAGACTTGGATCCAGAATCTGCAGATCCTACCCGACAACCCCAAGGTGCTGCACCACGCCAACCTGGCCTACATGATCGTTGGCGAGAAGTTCACGATGAACAACTTCATCACCGGCTACGTCCCCGGCGGCGAGCCCATGAATCTCGATCAGGGGATCGCCTTCCGCATCCCCAAGGGCTCCATGCTCGTCATGCAGATTCACTACGTGACCATCGGCCAGCCGCAGAAGTGCCAGATCTCCGTCGGCATCCGCTACGCCAAGGAGACGGTGCAGAAGCAACTCCGCTTCAAGCTCCTGGCCGACTACCGCTTCGCCATCCCGCCCGGCGCCCCGGCCCACCGCGTGACGGCCGCCAAGGAAGTCGCCGAGGACATCGTCGGGATCGGTCTGTTCGTCCACATGCACCTGCGCGGCCGGGACATGTCCTTCCGCGCCCAGCGTCCGGGCGCCCCGGAGCCCGAGACGCTGCTCGTCGTGCCCAACTACAGCTTCAACTGGCAAATGCCCTATCGCTGGGCGCCGGGAGCCATGAAGTTCCCCAAGGGCACGGTGATGGAAGCTATCGCCCACTTCGATAACTCGGAGTTCAACGCCTACAACCCCGATCCCAAAGCCACCGTGCGCAACGGCGACCAGACCTACCAGGAGATGATGAACGGCTTCTTCTTTTACGTGAACGAGCACGAGAACCTCAACCTCCAGGTCGATCCCCAGACCGGGCGGGTCGTCAAGAACACCGCCACGAAGTAGCCCGGAAGTTCTGCCTGCCGAGCGTGGAAGCCGAAGATGATCGCCACCGGCCGCAACGTTGAAATGAAGGCCAGGTGTTTCGACCTGGGGATCGCGCGTGACCGGGCGGCAGCGCTCGGGGCCCGGTCCGCCGACCTGCTCCTGCAGAGCGACACCTACTTCCGCTGTCACCGGGGCCGGCCCAGGCTGCGGGAGTTCAGTGATCGCCCCGCCGAGCTGATCAGCTATCTGCGGGCCGACCAGACCGGCCCCCGCACCTCGCTCTTCCACCGCACGCTCATCCCCGAGCCCGAGCGGCTGAAGCCTCTCCTCGCCGACGCCCTGGGCCTCCTGGGGGTCGTGGCCAAGCGTCGCGAGCTTTGGCTCTTCGAGCCCGCTGCCGCCGTCGCCGTCCCCCACGTCCGCATTCACCTGGACGAAGTCGAACGGCTCGGGACCTTCCTGGAGTTCGAAGCTATCATGCCCGCCACGGCCGACGATGCGGCCGGCGTGCCCGTGCCTCGGCACCCAGGGCGGCAACTCAGCCCCCAACGGCGGGCCTTCCC
>CALLZJ010000170.1 GCA_937858435.1 uncultured bacterium | reverse complement strand
ACGATGATTCCTTCAGTGCAGCCATTCAGTACCGACTGGAGGAAACCGGGGATGATTCGGCTTTCGCCGGACCGGATGCGATGAATGGACGAGGAGTGTTCTTTCCGCCGCACGCGACCGGCGCGGACGCATCGAGCCAACCGGATACACTGTCCCCGATTCGCTGGTACGCGGACTGGCCTGAACGTTGATTGGCAGGGACGGTGCAAGCGGGATACGGGAGTCGAACCCGTCTCACAGCCTTGGGAAGGCTGGGCACAGCCGATATACCAATCCCGCAGGTTCGACCCTCAATCCTACTCCGCGCTGGGGAGCATGGCAACGACTTTTCTCGCCGGGCGGGGCGGGGGTCAGAGGCCGGCGAGCAGGGCGGCATGGCGTGGTCCGCAAGCCGTCGCATCGATCTCCCGGGCTGTGGGGCTGAGCAGCCGCAGCGTGAGGAGCAGCCGCTCCGGGGGGAGCGTTTCCAGGACGCGGTCAGCCCATTCAATAACCGTCACGCCTGGCCCATCCATGATCTCGGCAGCTCCCAGGTCGAGGAAGGCCTGCGGGGACGTCAGCCGGTAGACGTCGAAATGGTGCAGCGTCAGCCGTCCCGCATGTTCCTGATGCAGAACGAACGTGGGACTGACAACGGCCAGCGGGTCGGCCACTTCCAGCCCCTGGGCCATGGCCTGGACCAATGTCGTCTTGCCCGCTCCGAGCGGCCCGCTGAGTCCCACCACCGCGCCGGGGAAGAGACGCCGACCAAGTGCCTCACCCCAGGCCAGCGTGGCCGGCAGGTCTGGCAGCGGAAAAAGGATCGACCCCATGGCTAAGTGTGAATCTCCACGATGTCGCCGTCGTTCAGCACGTGATCGCGCTTGACGGTCTGACCGTCGAAGACGCCGGTCCCCCAGATACGGGCCGACTTGAAACTGGCCAGCAGATCGCGATGGATGATCCCGGCCAGGTCGATGACGGTGCTCCCCTGGGGGCAAGTGAAAGGTGAAGTGCGGTCGGCGGGCTTGCCTGGCTGCTTGGTGTAGACGCGAATGACGCCCAGGGACTGGTAGATGGCCGTTCGCAGCTCCTCCATTCCTGCGCCCGTCTCGGCCGAGACGACGATCAGCGGCCAGCGCTGTCCGACGGCGGCACGGAGCAACTCCAGCCGGAGGTCAGCATCGGCGACGTCGGCCTGATTGGCCACGAGCAGCGTCTTGATGAACCGCTCCCGACCATCGTCGCTGAGGCGCGTCGGACCGGTGTCCAGATGAGTCTTGATCTCAGCCAGTTTGGTCACGGCTTCCAGGGTGCGCGTGGCTCCGTCGTCGTCGGCCAGCCCGACCACGAGCAAGGCCAGATCGGCACCACGGATCAGGTTGCCTTGCCAAGCCTCCAGATAGTCGGGGGTGATGGGCGGCAAGTCGACGAGTTGAACGAAGACATCTTCCCAGGCCATCATCCCGGGCTGCGGCTCCCGGGTCGTGAAGGGGTAGGCGGCCACCTCCGGCGTCGCCTTGGTGAGCCGTTTGAGGATCAGGCTCTTGCCAACGTTGGGCGGACCGAGCAGCACGACTTGCCCGGCCCCCTGACTTTGGATCTTGTAGGAGACGCCGCCCTTCGGAGCCTTCTTCTCCTGCTCGATGGCTTCCTTCGCTTCGGCCATCTTGGTCTTGAGGTCGGCCTGGAGCTTCTCCGTGCCTTTGTGCTTGGGCAACTGGGTGTACATCTGCTTCAGGCAGGCGAGCCGCTCCTCGGCGGTCGTCGCCTTCTTGTACGCTTCCTCAGCCTTGTGATATTGCGGGGTCAGATTGGCGGGCATGGGTCGTCTCGCAGACTAGCGGCCACCAGGTCCGATTCCGTGACTTCGATCAGTTCCACGCATCCCAACCGGCGCGGTAGCACGAACCGCAGCTTGCCTGCCCGCTGCTTCTTGTCCAGTGCCATCGCCGCGAGGATGGCCTGCGGATCCCAGGCGGGGTCGGGCCGCACGGGCAGTCCCAGTCCGGCGAGCAGGGCGTGTTGCCGCTCGACCAGATCATCGTGCCAGAACCCCAGGCGGGGGGCAAGGGGGGCGCCACAGCCCAGGCCGGCCCCAACCGCCTCGCCGTGCAACCAGGTACCATGCCCGGCCACGGTCTCGAAGGCATGAGCAAAGGTGTGGCCGTAGTTGAGCTGAGCCCGCAGTCCCGTCTCTTCGCGTTCATCCTGCTGGACGACGTCGCTCTTGATCTGCAGACACTCTCGCACGACGTGGAGCACGGCGGCGGGGTCGCGGCGGGTCAGGGCTGCCGAGTTGGCCTCGATCCACTGGAACAAGGTCGGGGCGGCGATCACCCCATACTTGACCACCTCGGCCAGACCGCTGCGATACTCGCGCTCCGGCAGGGTGGTCAAGGCCTGGGGCACGATCCAAATGGCGAGCGGATGATGGAACGCGCCGATGAGGTTCTTGCCCGCTGGCCGATTGATTCCGACCTTGCCGCCCAGGGCACTGTCGACCATGGCAAGCAGCGTGGTGGGTAGGACAACCCAGGGCAGGCCGCGCAGGGCAGTGCTGGCCGCCAAGCCGACGACGTCGCCCAGTGCACCGCCGCCGACAGCGATGACGAGCGTGCCTCGGTCCGCGGGCAAGCGGAGAAGCGTGTCCCAAAGGTCTTCCAGTGTGTCGAGGGTCTTGGCGGCTTCCCCCGCGGGGACCGTGGCTCGGACCACGGTACCTCCCGCCGCTTCCCAGGCAGCCGCGACCGGGTCGGCATGAGGCTGCGAATGGGGATCGCTGACGATGCAGGCGAGGCCGGTCGGGCGTGGGCGTTCGAGCTGGAGGAGTCGCCGCGCTTCGGCACCCAGATCGGGCTGAAAGACGACCGCGTCGATCGGACCGCCAGGGGACATGGCTGCCTCCCGATCAGGTCCCGGACTGCTCACGCAGGCTGCGGTTGACGAAGCGGAGCAGGGCACGCACAGTGGCCAGGCCGACGATGCGGTCGGCCTCAACCACGGGCAGATGGCGGTAATTGCCGACGTCCATCTTCTGCAGGGCGTAGGCGAGCGTCTCGGAAGGCGTGACCGTGACCGGGTCAGGCGTCATGAATTGGGAGACCAGCAAGTCGGGATGGAGGCTGGGGTCGCCAGCGTAGCGGAGGGCGATGTCCCGTTCGCTGATCAGGCCAATGAGCTTTTCCTCGTGGTTGACGACCAGAAGCGCATTGGCCGCGTGCTTGACCATGGCGGTTAGGGCGGCCTGGATCGTCTCGTCGGCGCGGATGGTCACTGGCGGGGCGAGTTCGAGCTTCCCCACGGTCTCGCGTAGCAGTTCTTCCTCGAGACGTTCCTGCGGCTGCGGCAGATCGAGATGAGTGAGATCCTGAACGCACTCGCTGCACGACTCGGAGCCTGGCACGTTGTCGAAGCCGCAGTTTGGACAGATCAAGGCGTGCCTCCCGTGCTTCGTGGATGGGCTCATTCTAGGGCGAGGGGCGGGAAAGCCCATGGAATCGGGCCGAAGCGGGGACGAATTGCCGCTTGTCCTGGCAGGGGCGCTGCTGCATACTGGGGAGCATGATCTCGACGCGCACGCCGCTGCCCCAGGCCCGGCCTGGAAGCCAGATCGATTACGAGCTTTTCCTCGACTGTGTCCACTGCGGGCTGTGTACGTCCGCGTGCCCCACCTACGTCGAGTTGGGCACTGAGATGGACAGTCCCCGCGGCCGCATCTATCTGATGCGAGGCGTGGTGGACGGCAAGCTGCCCCTGGACGATCAAGTGCGGCGGCACATCGACCTGTGCCTGGACTGCCGAGCCTGTGAAACAGCTTGCCCGTCCGGTGTCCAGTATGGCAAGCTGCTTGAGCCCTTCCGCCATGATCTCGAAGCCCAACGTCCCAAGCCGGCCTGGCCCTGGTGGATGCGGCTGCTCTTGTTCCGAGTCATGACCTCGGCCCGGCGGGCACGTTGGGCCGTGGCTCCCGCCCGACTCATGGAGCGTCTGGGACTGCTGGCCTGGCTGCGGCGGCCGGGGTTGCTCCGCCGCATGCCGCCAACCTTGCGAACGCTGGCCACCCTTCTGCCGCCCCTGCCGCCCCGGGGACCGGAACTGCCCGAATCGCTACCGGCAGTCGGCAAGCTCAGGGCTCGGGTCGCCCTTTTCACCGGCTGTGTGAACGATGCTCTGTTCCATCACGTCAACTGGGCCACGGCCCGCGTCCTGCAGCAGAACGGTTGCGAAGTCTGGACCCCGCGGCAGCAGGTCTGCTGCGGTGCCATCCATTACCATGCCGGGCAGGCCCGGCCGGCGGTGGACCTGGCCAACCAAAACGCCACGGTATTTGGCCAGGCACCCTTTCCACTTGATGCCGTCGTCGTCAACGTCGCCGGGTGTGGCTCGCTGCTGAAAGACTATGCCCACGTCTTGCCCGATGCGGGGGGAGCAGGCGCCCGGTTTGCCGCCAAGGTTCGGGATGTCCATGAATTTCTGGCGGAGCTTGGCCCCGTGCCGCCGACCCATCCGCTGTCCATGAGAGCGGTCTATCATGATGCTTGCCACCTGTGCCATGCCCAGCGCATCCGCCAGCAGCCGCGCGACCTCTTGCGACTGATTCCCGGGCTTGAACTGGTGAGCACGGCAGAAGCGGAACTGTGTTGCGGGGCGGCAGGGAGCTACAACCTGGTTCAGCCTGAGATGGCCGACCGGCTGGGCCAGCGCAAGGCGGAACAGATCTCCGCCGCGGCTCCCGACGCGGTCCTGACGGCCAACGCCGGCTGTCTCTTGCAAGTTCGTCGGCATCTGGAGGCGCTAGGGCAGCGGCCGTGGATCGCCCATCCAATGGAAGCACTGTGGGCCAGTTACTCGGGAACCACGCCGCCGCTCGGGACCGGCGTCAAGTCGTTTGAAGCGAGGTGACCTATGGCCAGGCACGCGATCAGTTCCGGGGCGCCTTGGGAGGGGACGATCGGCTACTCCCGGGCGGTGCGGGTGGGCAATGCGATCCACGTTTCGGGAACGGCCGCGGTCAACGAGTTCGGCGAGGTGGTCTACCCGGGGAATGCCGTGGAGCAGACCCGGTTCATCTTGAAGAAGATCGCCGGCGTGCTCGAGCAGGCCGGCGCCGAACTGGCCGACGTGGTGCGGACGCGCATTTACGTTCTGGACATCTCCCAGTGGGAAGCGATCGGGACGGTGCATGGCGAAGTGTTCGGTGCGATTCGGCCGGCGGCCACCATGGTGGAGGTGCGTCGGCTCATCGACCCGGACCTGGTCGTGGAGATTGAGGTCGACGCGGTGGTGGACGTCAATTAGGGCGCGGTGCGCCAGGAGTGATGAGATGAGGGTCGTGATGTGCGGGCGGCGACTGGGATGGCTGGCGCTGGTGTGCCTGGCGGCCTGGCCGCTGGGAGCAGGGTTGGCCCAGGCGCCGACCACGCCGCGCCCGGCAGCCGCCTATGTCAAGAAAGAGGTCCAGATTCCAATGCGGGATGGCGTGAAGCTCTTCACGTCGATCTATGCCCCGCGCGACACGAGCCGGACCTATCCGATCCTCATGCTCCGCACGCCCTACAGCGTCGCACCCTATGGTGAAACCCTGCGGCCGAGCGTGGGGCCCAGCGCGAGTATGGCAGAGGACGGCTACATTTTTGTCTACCAGGATGTGCGTGGCTGCTTCATGTCCGAAGGCCAGTTTCGCAATCTCACTCCCCATCGGCCCACCAAGAGCGGCCCGCAAGACGTCGACGAGAGTTCCGACACCTATGACACGATCGAGTGGCTGTTGGCCCACGTCGAGAATCACAACGGCCGGGTCGGGCAATGGGGCATCTCCTATCCCGGCTTCTACGCCGCTGCCGGCATGATCGACGCACACCCAGCCCTCAAGGCGGTCTCGCCCCAGGCCCCCGTCAGCGACTTCTACTTCGACGACTTCCACCACCACGGAGCCTTCTTCCTAGCTCACGCCTTCGAGTTCATCGCCTTGTTCGACCAGCCCCGCACCGGGCCGACCAAGACGTTCGGCCAGCGCTTCCAGTACCCCACGACCGACGGCTACGCTTTCCACCTCGACTTGGGCCCGCTCAAGAACATCAACGAACGCTACTTCCACGGCAAGAAGCCGATGTGGCAAGAGATGGTCGAGCATCCCAACTATGACGAGCACTGGCAAAGCCGGAACATCGTGCCCCATCTGAAGAACGTGGCCCCGGCCGTCATGGTCGTCGGCGGTTGGTTCGATACCGAGGACCTCTGGGGACCTCTTGAAATCTACAAGAGCATCGAGCGGCAGAACCCCAAGGTCTTCAACTGCCTGGTCATGGGACCCTGGCGGCACGGCGGCTGGTCCCGGGGCGACGCCGACCAACTCGGCAACATTCTCTTTGGTGCCAAGACCGGCATCACCTACCGCGAAGAGATGGAACGTACCTTCTTCAAGCACTTCCTGAAGGACGAGGGCGAGCACGGGCTGGCCGAGGCCAATGTCTTCGAGACCGGCGCGAACCAGTGGCGGCGTTTCGACGTCTGGCCGCCTCAAGGACTTCGCCCCAGCACGCTTCACCTACACGCCGGCGGAAAGCTCCGGCCCGAGCCGCCCACCGACGACGGCTCCGACAGCTTCCTGAGCGATCCGGCCCGGCCCGTGCCCTACACCGAAGCCTTTTCCAACCGCATGACCGTTGAGTACATGACCGACGATCAACGCTTCGCGGCCCGTCGACCCGACGTACTCGTCTACCAGACGGACGTGCTTGCCGAGGATCTGACCATGGCCGGCCTCATCACCGCTCATCTGCACGTGTCGACCACCGAGACGGACGCGGACTGGGTGGTCAAGGTCATTGACGTCTTCCCGTACGAGAATCCTCCCGAGACGCGGCGGGGCGGGCCGCCGACGGGTGGCTATCAGATGATGGTGCGGAGCGAGGTCATCCGCGGCCGGTACCGCAACAGTTACGAAAAGCCCGAGCCCTTCAAGCCCGGAGAGCCCGCCCTAGTTCGCCTCCCGCTGCAGGACGTCTGCCACACCTTCAAGAAGGGGCATCGGGTGATGATCCAGATTCAGAGCACCTGGTTCCCGCTCGTCGACCGCAATCCGCAGAAGTACGTAGACAACATCTTCCTGGCAGAGGAAGCGGACTTCATCCCGGCCACGCACACGGTCCATCGGTCCGCCCGGCTGCCAACGCGGATCGAGTTTGGCGTCCTGCCCGCGGCCAAGGAGTAGCCCTAGCGAAAGAAGGACCGGTCCCCACCCGTGCCAGGAGTCCAGTCATGCCCGTCCTGCTGATCGGAACGTTCGACACCAAGGGGCCGGAGTTCGGGTTCGTCCGCGAGCAGCTCTTGGCGGGCGGCCTGGAGATTCTGGCGATCGATGCCGGGGTCCAGGGCGAGCCGGGCCTGAAGCCGGACCTGACCCGCGAGGAACTGTTCCGAGCGGCGGGTACGTCGCTGGCGGACGTGAAGCGGGCAGGCGACCGGGGGCAAGCGGTAACGACCGCCGCCCGAGGCGCAGCTCGGCTGGCTAGCAAGCTCATGGTCGAGGGCAAGGTCGAGGGAGTGCTCAGTCTGGGCGGCTCCGCCGGGACCACGATCGGCACGGCCGCCATGCAAGCGCTCCCGCTCGGCATTCCCAAGGTCATGGTCAGCACTCTTGCCAGTGGGCAGGTCCGGCCCTTCGTCGGCGTCCGGGACATCTTCATGCTGCATGCCGTGGTCGACATCAGCGGCGTCAACCGCATCAGCCGACTCGTGTTGACCAATGCCGCCCAGGCCATGATCGGCATGGTCCACGCCCGCCGAAAGGGGCTCGGCCAGGCTCCCACCGAGTCCGCCGACCGGCCGCTGGTGACGGCGACCATGTTCGGCGTCACGACTCCCTGTGTCGAGGCGGCCCGCAAGCAGCTTGAAGGGCAGGGGAATGAGGTCCTGGTTTTCCATGCGACCGGCGTTGGTGGACAGACCATGGAAGGCTTGATTGCCGACGGCCTCGTGGCTGGCGTGCTCGATATCACCACTACTGAACTGGCGGACGAACTCGTGGGTGGCGTCCTGTCGGCGGGCCCGGATCGCTTGACCGCGGCCGCCCGGCGGGGCACGCCGCAGGTTATTTCGGTCGGCGCTCTCGACATGGTCAACTTCGGACCTCGAGACACCGTGCCTGCCAAGTATGCCGAGCGTCGCTTCCATCAGCATAACGCCAACGTGACGCTGATGCGGACGACGCCAGAGGAGAACGACCTCTTGGGGAAGGAGATCGCCCTCAAGGCGAGCGCGGCTCAAGGGCCGACGGCCATCTTGCTGCCGCTGCGGGGCGTGTCGGCGATCGATGCCGAGGGGCAGCCTTTCTGGTGGCCCGATGCCGACCGGGCCCTGTTCGAGAGCATCCGCCTGTGGCGAAGCCCGAACGTGGAGTTGGTTGAGTTGGACCTGCACATCAACGACCCGGCCTTTGCCGCGGCTGCCGCCGAGAAGCTCCAGACGATGATGGCCAAGAAGAAGGCCTGACCATCCGTCGAGACGCGGGGTTAGCGGCCGGCGGCGTACAGGACGAACTGCGTGCACCGGAACAGGGCCAGCGTGCGGCCGGAGTCGCGATGGGTGACGACGGTATCCCAGACCTGCGTGGTCTTGC
>CALLZJ010000169.1 GCA_937858435.1 uncultured bacterium | reverse complement strand
GGGCACGTCGCGGCGGTCGATGTGGAGCTGGAAGTCGGTCGGGGAGACGCGGCTCACGGCGTCGGCGATGCGGCCCACGGGGACTAGGCTGCGATGGACGAGCCAGGTGCCGCCCGCGGCCGCCAGGATGAAGGCGACGAGGGAAGTCAGGATGAGCCGCAGCCGCAGGCCCGCCAACGTGGCGTCGGTATCGCGCCTGAGCTCCTTGACATCCCGGTCGAAGGCCTGGGCAATCTCCGCCAGCCGAGCGTCGCATTCGATTGTTTCCCGGGCATACTGCACCAGGATCGAAGGGAACGTGAACAAGGGAGGCGAGGCGGCGTTGGGAATGGGCTGACGCGTGGGAACCGGCCGTTGCGCGTTTGGCCCCGGGCGGGTGTTCTGTTGCGGCATGCGGAAGAACATGAGCCGGCCCGGCGAATCCCGCAATCCCGTGACCATGGCCTTCAGCGTGACCACGCGGAGCGGCGTACCGCTCGGCAACCGGGCGTCTTCGAAGAAGTACTCCGAGAGCGTCAGCGACTGACGCATGACCGGGTCGAGGATTAGCTCATGCCCTTCCAGCGTCATCGAGTGCTGAAGCAAGCGGCCGCCTTCGCTCCAGATGGCGCAGAACTCATGGTCGGTGCCGACGTCGTCGGGGCGTGGCAGCAGCTCTTCCGTCACGACGATCGTCGAGGTGCGTTGCACTTCCCGGCTGATGGGGCTGTCAACGCCCTGAGCCAGCCAGGCGAGGCTCGGAACGGCCCCGTCTGGGACGGCCAGCGTGGCCAGGGCGCCCAGCATGAGATAGCGCGGCTGACCGCGGAGCAGTTGGGAGCGGCTGGCGATGCGCTGCGCGCGCCGGAGCAACTGATCGTCGTAGTAGTCCCTGGTCTCAGCGCTCTGGCGCACCATGCCCGCGACGAGAAGCTCGCGCATGGCCGCTTCGCGGGTCAGCAGGGTGTGGGATGCGTCATGATAGACGAACCACGACACGATCCCCAACACCACCGCCACGAGTGCGAGGATGAGCCACAAGAGGGTGCCGCGGATCGATCGCATGTCGGCTACTCGGAATCTCCCCCGGCCTTCCCTGAGGCAACACTGGCGCCTTCCTCGACGTCATCACGCAGCATGTAGCCTTCGCCCCAGCGCGTCAAGAGTAAAGGCGGGTGATAGCCCTTGTCGATCTTGTTGCGCAGGTAGCGGATGTAGACGTCGACGACGTTGGAGGTGTTCTCGTCGTCTTCGTCGTAGAGGTGCTCCCAGATCATGGGCCGGGTGACCACGCGCCCCCGGTGAAAGGCCAGGAACTCGAGCAAGGCATATTCGCGCGGCGTGAGATGGATGGCCTTGCCACCCCGCCGGACGGAACGGGAAGCCGTGTTGAGTTCGAGGTCGGCCACGCGGATGATGGGGTCCTTGATGTCGTGGCCGCGCCGCACCAGGGCCCGGAGCCGAGCGTACAGCTCATCCAGGTTCGGCGGCTTGGTCACGTAGTCGTCGGCACCGAGGTCGAGCCCCTTGACCTTGTCGCCGGGCATGTCCTTGGCCGTGAGGATCAGGACGTGCATCTTCATGCCGTCCTTGCGCCAGCCCTTGAGCAGTTCGATGCCATCCTTCTTGGGCAGCATGAGATCGAGGAGGACGACGTCGTAGGCCGCGGTCCGGGCCTTGAAGTCGCCTTCCTCGCCGTCATGGGCCACGTCGACGGCATAGCCTTCTTCCACCAGGCCCTGCTTCAAGGCCCGAGCCAGGGGAAGATTGTCTTCCACGAGCAGTATTCGCATTTCAAGCCCCACATGCGAATGGAGAGAGACACCTCGGCTGCCGAGCCGAGCGAACCATTTTCATGCTACGCCGCCACGGATTAAAGGCCTGTGAGATTATGAGAATGGGTCTCATCTCCCTTACGCAGCCCGGTCTTACCCGTGCGCGCGGCCGCCGGACAGGAGTTCGAACTGCGGGAGAGCCGCCAGGCCTTACAATAACCGCCGGGTTCTTTCAGCCGTCCGCCGGCCGGGCGGGTGTCGCCGAGTTGTCTCGCAGTGGCCGCAACCGGGGTGTATACTTCCGTTCATTATGGTAGACTACGGAGTTGGTCTGAGCGGTCGGAGGGCGGTTGGAGGTGAACGCCAGACGCGGCCCCGAGCCCGCTACGAGCGCCCGGGAGGCGTGGCATGGCCCTAGAACCCTCTGAAATCCACGTTTCACGGGCGTCCAAGTGCGAAAAACCCCTCCTGACGAGCCTCTGGAGAATTGTGGCGCTAGCGCCCAGATGCGTGGAGACCGCGTGGCGAGCCCTGGGACCCCCGTCGGCAGGCCTTGGAGACCCCGTAGAACCCCCTGGCGAGGCCTGGGGGTGACCCCACAAGACCCTCGGGAGCGGACGGACCCTAAGAAAGTCTGGATGCACCCGGCCGGTTCCGTCGGGCGGCTGCCTCTTGCCGTCGCCCCATCCCCTTCCTAGGCCAAAAGGAATTTGGACGGCTACCCCCGAGCAAGCGAACGGCATGCCCAAACGCACCGATCTGAAGAAAATCCTGATCATTGGCTCCGGCCCCATCGTCATTGGCCAAGCCTGCGAGTTCGACTATTCCGGCACCCAGGCTTGCAAGGCCCTCCGTGAGGAAGGCTACCAGGTCGTCCTCGTCAACTCCAATCCCGCCACGATCATGACCGATCCCGAAATGGCGGATCGGACCTACATCGAGCCGATCACCTGGGAGTACGTGGCCAAGATCATCGAGGTCGAACGGCCCGACGCGCTCCTGCCGACGCTGGGAGGCCAGACCGGGCTCAACACCGCCATGGACCTGGTCCGGGCCAAGGTCCTCGAGCGTTTCGGCGTCGAGTTGATCGGAGCCAATGCGGCCGCCATCGAAAAGGCCGAGGATCGCGAGCTGTTCAAAAAGGCGATGATCAAGATCGGCATCGACGTGCCCCAGAGCTTTCTCGTGCACAGCCTGGAGGAAGCCAAGCACGTCCGCGACCGCATCGGCTTGCCCTGCGTCCTGCGGCCCAGCTTCACCCTGGGCGGCACCGGCGGTGGCGTCGCTTACAACCGGGACGAGTATCTCGATCTCGTCCAGCGCGGTCTGGAACTCAGCCCGGTCGGCTCCGTCCTGGTCGAGGAATCGGTCCTGGGCTGGAAGGAGTTCGAACTCGAAGTCATGCGCGACGTTGCCGACAACGTCGTCATCGTCTGCTCCATCGAGAACTTCGATCCGATGGGCGTCCACACCGGGGACAGCATCACGGTCGCCCCGGCCCAGACGCTGTCGGACAAGGAATACCAGCGGATGCGGGATGCCGCCATCGCCATCATCCGCGAGATCGGCGCCGAGCCCGGCGGCTCGAACATCCAGTTCGCCATCAACCCCGCCGACGGGCGCATGATCGCCATCGAGATGAACCCGCGGGTGAGCCGCTCCTCGGCCCTGGCGTCGAAGGCGACCGGCTTCCCCATTGCCAAGATCGCCGCCAAGCTGGCCGTCGGCTACCGCCTGGATGAGCTGCAGAACGACATCACCACGCCCCGGGGCCTTACCCGGATCGCGGGGCCCGCCTGGAAGTCGGCTTCCGAGAGTACGCCGGCCACGTCCGCCTGTTTCGAGCCCACCATCGACTATGTCGTAACCAAGGTGCCGCGCTGGGCCTTCGAGAAGTTCCCCGGAGCCGACCCGACCCTGACTACCCAGATGAAGTCGGTCGGGGAGACCATGGCGATCGGCCGCACCTTCAAGGAGTCGCTGCAAAAGGCACTCCGCGGCCTGGAAACGGGTCGGTTCGGCATCGGTTGCGACCGGAACGACCTCTGGGGCACTTCGCGCCAGCCGGGCATGGTGGAGATTCAGCAGAAGCTGGCGACGCCGAACCCCGAGCGAATCTGGCACCTTCGGTACGCACTGAAGGCGGGCATGACGCTGGACGACGTGCATCGCCGGACGCGGATTGACCCCTGGTTCCTACAGCACATCGTCGAGCTGGTGGAGCTGGAGGAGCGTCTGCGGCAGGTGGCCGGCCCCGCGGCCGTGAGCGACGACGAGCTCTGGGAGGCCAAGCAGGCCGGCTTCTCCGATCATCAGCTTGCGACCTTGTGGGGTTCGACCGAGACGGAAGTCCGCCGTCGGCGTGAGGAAGGCGGGGTGCTGCCATCGTTCAAAGTCGTGGACACCTGCGCGGCTGAGTTCGAAGCCTACACGCCCTACTTCTATTCGACCTATGAACGGCCCTTCGCCCAGGTCACTGAGGCCGGCGCGGCCGTCGCCTCCCTGCGGGAAGACGAGATTGCCCCACAGTCCGACAAGCCGCGCATCGTCATCATCGGCGGCGGGCCCAATCGGATCGGCCAAGGTATCGAGTTTGACTATTGCTGCTGCCAGGCCGCCTTCGCCCTCCGCGACGCCGGCTACGAAACGGTCATGATCAACTCGAACCCGGAGACGGTTTCGACGGACTACGACACCAGCGACCTGCTCT
>CALLZJ010000168.1 GCA_937858435.1 uncultured bacterium | reverse complement strand
CCGTCAACCCGCGCCAGGAAAAGGCGCTGACCCGCCAACTGCTCACGCAGCGGATCGGCTACTTCCTGCCGGTCTATGCCAGGCAAAGCCGGGTGCGGCGGCGGCTCACAACCTCCTGGGTGCCCCTGTTCCCCGGCTACCTGTTCCTCTGGGGGAACGCGGCCCAGCGGCTGACGGCCCTGACCACCAATCGCATCGTCCACGTCCTGGAGGTGCCGGACCAGCGGCAGCTCGACTTCGATCTCCGGCAGTTGTTTCGCTTGCTGCGGGTCGGAGCCCCGGTCACGCCGGAACAGAAGCTGGCGCCGGGGGATGAGGTGGAGATTCGGAGCGGTCCGCTGGCGGGACTGACGGGCGTGATCCTGCGGACGACGGCGGGGCAACGGGTCGTGGGGGAGGGGGAATTTCTGCAGCGGGGTGCGTCGGTGGAAGTGGAAGCCGCCGACGTGCTGCCGGTGACGTGAGCGTGGAAGCCGGAGGCTTCCCGAGGCGAGCAAGGAAGCGGTGCCTGTGTCAGCCACCCTGGAAACTGGAAGCCGCCCCGCCCCGGTCGTGACGATCGAGGGTGGCCGCACGACCTGGCGCGCGGAACTCGCCGCCGTCCTCCGGGCCCGGGAACTCCTGGGCTTCCTCGTCTGGCGCGACATCAAGGTCCGTTATCAACAGACGATCTTCGGCGTGGGCTGGGCGGTCTTGCAGCCGTTGCTCACCATGGTCGTCTTTGCCCTGATCCTGGGTCGGCTCGCGGGACTGCAGGCCCATCTGTCGGTCTCCTATGCCGCCTTCGCCCTGGCCGGGCTGGTCCCCTGGACCTTCGCGGCCAATGGGCTCACGGCCGGTGCCAACAGCCTGGTGGGCAGCCAGCATCTGATCACCAAGGTCTACTTTCCCCGCCTGCTCGTGCCCTTGGCCGTGGTCGGAGCGGGGCTGGCGGACCTGGTTGTCGGGCTGGGGCTGATGTTCCTGCTCGTGCCGCTCCTGGGGGTGCCGCCGACCTGGAGCTGGCTGGCGCTGCCCTTCATCCTGGCCCTGCTCGTGGTGGCGGTGGGAGCGCTGGCCTGCCTGCTGGCCGGGCTAACCGCCCTCTACCGGGACGTCCGCTTCGTCGTGCCGTTCCTGGTCCAGGTGGGGATGTTCGTCACGCCGGTGCTCTGGCCGCTTGAACTGGTCGGCCCCCGGTGGCGCTGGTTGGTGCTTCTCAATCCCTTTGCCGGCTGCCTGGAAGCGAGCCGGGCCGCCGTGCTCGGCACCTGGGACAGCCAGACGACGTTGGGGCTGGTGTTGGCGAGTGTCACGATCGCCGCCCTGGTGCCGCTTGCCCTCATGAGCTTTGCTCGCGTGGAGGAGCGTCTGGCCGACGTGATCTAACCCCGTGGGCCAGAGTTGGAATCCGGCTGAAGCCAAGGAAGGTGCGAAACCGCTGCCATGACCGCTGCCATCTCGGTCGAACACGTCTGGAAGGAGTTTCGCCTCGGGGGCAGCCCGGCGACGCACCTGCGCGAAGCCCTGGCCGGCTGGTGGCACCGCCGTGATCGCACCCCGCCTCGGCTGCATCAGGCCCTGTGCGACGTCTCCTTCACCGCCCAGCCCGGCGAGGTGGTCGGCCTCATTGGCCGCAACGGGGCGGGCAAGTCGACGTTGCTCAAGCTCCTCAGCCGCATCACCCGGCCGACCCGTGGCCGCATCACACTCCGGGGCCGGGTCGGGAGTCTGCTCGAAGTGGGGACCGGCTTTCACCCCGAACTCTCGGGCCGGGACAACATCTACCTGAGCGGGGCGATCCTGGGCATGTCCCGGGCGGACCTGCGCAAGCGTTTCGATGCCATCGTCGCCTTCGCCGAGATCGAGCCCTTCCTGGACACGCCGGTCAAACGCTACTCGAGCGGCATGTACGTCCGGCTCGCCTTCGCCGTCGCCGCTCATCTGGAACCCGATCTCTTGCTCGTCGACGAGGTGCTGGCGGTGGGCGATGCCCGCTTTCAGAAGAAGTGCCTGGCGACGATGGAAGCCAAGGCCCACGAGGGCCGCACCGTCCTGTTCGTCTCCCACAACCTGCAGGCGACCACGCGGCTGTGTCCCCGCCTGATCCTGCTCGCCGACGGCCGCATCGTCGGCGACGGCCCCGCCGCCCAGATCGTGGGGCAGTATCTCGGAAGCACGGCCGGCACTACCGCCCAGCGCGCCTGGCCCGACCCGGACACGGCCCCGGGCAACGAGACCGCTCGGCTCCGCGGCGTGCGGCTGGTCGCCGACCCGGGACCCGGCCTGGAAGCTGTCGATATCCGCCGGCCCGTCGGCATCGAGATCGCCTTCGACGTGCTCACCCCCGGTCGGGTCATCGTGCCGAATCTGGAACTGTTCAACGAGGAAGGCCTGTGTGTCTTCGTGGCGGGCGGCGGCACGTCCCCCCGGCGGGGTGAGGCCCGGCCCGGGGGGCGGCCCCCCCCCCCCC
>CALLZJ010000167.1 GCA_937858435.1 uncultured bacterium | reverse complement strand
ACTTCGGCGGCGGCGGCGAGACGGGCCACCGCGGCCGGCCGGGCGAGCGGTTCGTCGGCGGCCAGGTCGGCGATCAGCAGCCACAGGGGCACCAGGCTCAGCAGCCAGAATGAGCGTGGCAGCCAACGGTTGCAAGACTGGGTGGGCGTCATGGTTTGATATCCGGATAGGAAATGAGGGCAGACCTGAGCCTGCCCTCCACGTGTCTTTGGATGTTCACCTGACGTCCGAGAGCATGCAACTCCCGGACGTCGCTGGTCGGTGTGGGCTTACCAGCAGCCGCCCCAGCCCCAGGGTCGGCCCCAGCCGTAGCCGACGCCCCAGCCCCAGCCCCAGGGGCGCCCCCGGCCGCCCCCCAGCCCGCCCCCCCCCCCCAACCCCCCGCGCCAACCGCCGCCCCAGCCCCAGCCACCGCGCCAGCCCCAACCGCCCCAGCCGCGGCGATACCAGCGGCAGGCTTGGGTCGGCGACTCTTCATCCAATTCACTGGCCGGCATGGGCGTCGAGGCCAGAGCAGTCGGTGCCAGCGTCCCGGTCTTGGGCTTGGTCGACGGCTTGAACTCGCGGTCCATTTCGCTGGCCGTGGCCACGGCCGATAGTCCCAGCACAGCCAACACAGCCAATCCAGCTCGCAGCATGGTGCACCTCGCTTTAGTCGTTCCATGAACTCCCGCGCCGGACTCCGTCGCCGCGCGGGTGGGCCAGCGGCATGGGTTCTCCAGGCCACCGGCTCCAGAATTCTAACAGACAGTTCAAGGCGATTTGCGCGAACTCCCTCCCGACAGGACTGGATTCTGCCCCTAGTCTAACCTGTCCCATGCCCCGGCCTCCAGTCGAAACCACCCCTTGGTTTCCAGGGTAGAACAGACGACTGAAAGGTGCGGCCCAGCCAAGGTCCAGGTGGCCCCGGCCCCGGATACAATAATCAGGTTCGAGCCCGGCGGCGGCGCCAGGGGCAAGACGCTTCCTCCCCGTGGAGTTTTGCAATGGTCGTGCAGCGTCTGGCGGTCCTGGCCCTCATCGCGCTGGCCTCGGCCTGTGCCGTGCCCGCGGTCAACGATCACGAAAAGCTCTTTGCCGCCCTGCGTGCCGGAGACGTGGCCGCCGTCCGCCAACTCCTCGACGACGGGGTCGACGTCAACAGCAAGAACGAGTTTGGCCTTACGGCCTTGGCTTACGCGGCCAGTGCCGGGCAGGTGGACCTGGTGAAGCTGCTCATCGAGCGTAAGGCCAACGTCAATCAGGCCGACTCCTACTATGGCATGTCGCCGCTCGTTTGGGCTGCTTTCCAGAATCATCCCGCCGTGGCCAAGGAACTCTTGGCGGCCGGCGCGTCCGGGGAGGTCATGGCCCTGAACCTGGCCATCCAGCGGAATCGGCTCGAACTCGTGCAGGTCATCCTCGACAGTGGGCGAGTCAAGCAGGAAGCGCTGGACACGATCTATGCCACCACGCCGGTGTCTCAGACCCAGTTACGGGAGCTGCTGAAGAAGGCTGGGGCGAAGGAGAAGCCGGCCGAACCCAGCCCCACGGCTCCCAAGGCGACCGAACCGGCGGCGGCCACGCCGACGGCGGCCGCGCCGCCGACTCCGACCAAACCGGCCGAGCCCGTGGTGCCGAGCATACCCGTCGAGCCGGACGGCTTGGTCGAGACCGCTCGGCCCTGGTCCAGTTTCCGTGGCCCCGGGGCGACGGGCGTGGCAGACGGCCAATGGCCCCCCACTGGCTGGGACGGCACCACGGGGCGGCACCTGCTTTGGAAGTCGCCGATTCCGGGTCTGGGCCTCTCTTGCCCGATCGTCTGGGGCGATCGCGTCTTCATCACCACGGCCATCAACGAGAAGCAGGCCCGGCCTTCCCTCCGCGTCGGGCAGTACGGCGACGTCGATTCCCTCAAGGAAGACGATCCCCACGTCTGGAAGGTGATGTGCCTGGCGGCCGACTCGGGCCGGCTCCTCTGGGAGCGGACCGCTCACACCGGCGTGCCCAAGACCAAGCGGCACACCAAGTCGAGCCATGCCAATTGCACGCCCGCCACCGACGGCCGCTTTCTCGTGGTCCACTTCGGCTCTGAGGGACTCTATTGCTACAGCGTGGAGGGTGAGCTGCTCTGGCAGAAGGACCTCGGCACCCTGGCGGCCTCTTGGTTTTTCCACCCCGACTACGAATGGGGCTACGGCAGCTCGCCGATCATCTTCCGCGACCTGGTCATCATTCAGTGCGACGTGGGCAAGGACTCCTACATTGCGGCTTATCGGCTGCAGGATGGGTCCGAGGCGTGGCGCACCGCCCGGGATGAACTGCCGGGCTGGGGTACGCCCACCGTCGTGGAGCCGGAGGGGGGCGAGCCGGAACTCGTCACGCTCGGCACCCGGGCGGCTCGGGGTTATGACCCACTCACCGGCGCGGAGCTGTGGCGCCTCGGCAAGTTCTCCGACATCACCGTCCCCACGCCCTTCCTGGCCCGTGGGCTCATCTTTGTGACGAGCGGCTATCGGCCCATCCAGCCGATCTATGCCGTCCGGCCAGGCCAGCGTGGCGACCTCAGCCTTAAGGATAAGGAAGAGGCCCATAAGGCCACCGCTTGGAGAAAGCACCGGGGCGCGCCGTACCTGCCGACGCCGATCGCCTATGGCGAGCACCTCTACGTCTGCAGCAACGCGGGGGTCTTGACCTGCTATGCGCTGGAGACCGGGCAGCAGGTCTACCAGAAGCGGATCGGGGGCGTGAACGGCTACACCGCTTCTCCCGTGGCCGCGGACGGACGGCTCTACTTCACGGGTGAGGATGGCGTGGTCCGCGTCGTCCGGGCCGGACCGGAGTATGAGCTGCTGGCCCAGAATCCCCTGGGTGAGGACTGCCTGGCCACCCCGGCCATTTCGAACGGCGTGATCTACATCCGAGGGGTTGAACATCTCTTCGCCTTCCGCCGTCCACCCACGGGGAACTAGCGCGTCGGCGGGCCGTGGGCCCGTCGGTGACGTGCACCCAACCTTCGGGCTCAGAATTTGCCGTTCACCGGCTTGCCATTGGGGACGGCGGTCCGATATTAACTGTTCCTGCGGAGAGGACCTCCAGCGCGAAAGGGCCGCGTTGCACGGCCCCGTTATCGAGTCAAGCCATGTCAGAAGCCATCAAGTCGATTCCCGCTCAACCCCGAACGCGGCCCGGTTCGCAGTGCGCGCACCAGTTGCGGGGGGGGGGGCAAGTCCCCGCCGTGGTGTACGGCCACAAGGAAGCAGTGCTGACCATCGCCGTGCCTCATGATGACATGTGGAAGGTGATTCGCCAGGGGGCGCGGATCATCGACGTCCAGATGGGCGGCAAGTCGGAACATTGCCTGGTCCAGGAAGTGCAGTGGGACCACCTGGGCAAGGAGATTCAGCACGTCGACTTCAAGCGCGTCAGTGCCGACGAGAAGGTCCAGGTGACCGTGCCTGTGCAGTTGCGGGGAACGTCTCCGGGCGTGGCGGCGGGCGGCGTGGTCAATCTGGTGCTGCACGACTTGCACATTGAATGTCTGGTCATCAACATCCCCGAGACGCTACGGGTGAACATCAGCGACCTGCAGCTCGACGGCGCGATCCACATCAAGGAACTCGTGCTGCCCGAGGGGGTCAAGGTGCTGGGCGACCCGGACGAGGTCGTGGTGCAGTGCGTGCCGAAGGTGGAGGAGGCGGAGCCGGCGCCCGGCGAAGCGGGCGCGGTGGAGCCTGAGGTCATTACGGCCCGTAAGCCGGATGAGAAGGGCGACGAGGACTAGCGGACCGGTGCTGCCCCGCCGGTTGGCCGACGGGTGGCCAGGCGTGGAGCGGAGGTCGGGAGCAACCTGGGGCGCGGCCCGGCGAGGCGGCCATGAAGCTGGTGGTGGGCCTGGGCAACCCGGGGCGCGAGTATCGGGACACCCGGCACAACGTGGGCTTTGGCGTGCTGGACCTCTTGGCCGAGGCGCCAGGCGTGGAACGCTGGCAAAGCAAGTTCGAGGCGGACGTAGCGGAGGCCCGGGAAGGCGAAGAAAAGGTGCTCTACGCCAAGCCCCAGACGTTCATGAACCGCAGCGGCCGGTCGGTGCGCCAGCTGCTAGACTTCTATCAGCTTGGTCCGGAGCGGTTGTTGGTGGTGTGCGACGATGTGAACCTGGAACTCGGTCGGCTGCGGGTACGGGCCAAGGGCTCGGCGGGCGGACACAATGGGCTGCGGGACATTGAACGGCACCTCGGAACGGGAGAATACGCTCGGCTACGCATTGGCGTGGGTGCGGCCGGAGCGGGACAACTGGTGGATCACGTGCTGGGGAGGTTTCGGCCGAGCGAGCTTCCCCCGATCCAAGACGCCATCGCTCGGGCAGGAGCGGCCGTGTTGGCCTGGATTCGCCATGGCACCGCCCACTGCATGAATGAGTTTAACTCGTCGGCGAAGCCGGACTGACGGACTTCGCCCTGAGGCAGCCCCAGAGGAGCTGACTTTGCCCGCGAACGTGTATGAATGCATGCTGCTGCTGGACAGCGGCAAGTACAACGCCGACTCCGCCGGCGTCATCGGCGCGATCCACGCGATCCTGGAAAAGCACAAAGTGGAAGTGGTCGCCAGTCGTCCTTGGGAAGAACGGCGGCTGATGTACCAGATTCGCCACCACAAGAAGGGCACCTACTACCTGATCTACTTCAAGTCGGATGGGACGACCCTGCGGCCGATCCAGGACGATTTCGCCCTGTTCGAGCCGATCATCCGCAACCTGGTGCTCAAGATTCATCCGAAGATGATCGAGCCGATGCTGAACATGGCGAAGGATGAACATGCCCTGGCGCTGCGGGCCCCGGGCCTGGCCGACGACGTGGACCCGATGACGGGCCGCTAGTCTGTTCACGCCGGGTTGAGCAGGTCGGGCGAAGGAGGCCGGGGCGAACGTGGCCCAGAAGCCGGCGAAACCCCTGGACAACGCTGGCGAACATCTGTATAGTATGGCAGGTTTACAGGGCAGGTGGCGGGCCGAGCGCGGCGAGGTGCACCATGGCGAACTTGAACAAGGTCATGCTGATCGGCCGGCTCACTCGTAAGCCGGAGCTGCGCACCTTCCCGAACGGCGGTAAGGTCGCCAAGTTCGGCTTTGCCGTCAACAACCGGGCCCGGAACAAGGACTCCGGCCAGTGGGAAGATGTGCCCGTCTGGCTGGATTGCGAAGTGTTCAATCGCGGTGAGTTTGGCAAGAAGGCCGACCTGGCCAACGACCGGCTCGACAAGGGCAGCCAGATTTTCATCGAGGGCCACCTCCGTCTCGATAGTTGGACGGCCCAGGACGGCCAGAAGCGGAACAAGCTGGTGATCGTGGTCGACGACTTTCAGTTTCTCGATTCTCGGGGCGACGGGGCCCGAGGGGCGAGCAAGGCCGCCTTCGACGATGCCCCAGGGCCGGCCGACGACATGCCCGAGTTCTCCAAGCCCGGACCGGCGGACGAGGATATCCCGTTCTAGTGAGCAGATCCCGCGGTGGCGCGGCCGTCGTGCCGCCCGGACCGCCCAAGCGAAGGAATGATGGTCATGGCCGAAGCGAAGCCGAAGAAGAGCAAGAAAAGCGCGCCGGCTGCCGAGAAGAAGCCCGCGCTGCCGGCCAAGAAGGTTCGGCGTCCCCCCGTGCCGCGGGGAGCCCACGGCGGCATCCAACTGCTGCTCGTCGACGACGTCGAGCATCTGGGCCGGGCCGGCGACGTGGTGGAGGTACGGCCGGGCTACGCTCGGAACTTTCTCTTGCCGCGCGGCCACGCCACCTACGTGACGCCGCACAATCTCCGCCTCTTGGAGATGCACAAGATCAAGGTCGACAAGATGCGCGAGGCGAAGCTGGCCGACCTGCGGGCCTTGTCCGACCAGCTCCAGCGCGTGACCGTGACCGTCGAGGCCAATGCCAACGCCGAAGGACACCTCTACGGTTCGATCGGGCCGTTGGAGATCTCCCGGGCGCTCAAGGCGATGAACCTGTTCGTCGAGCCGGACCACGTGCGGATGGAAGGGCCGATTCGCGAGCTGGCGCTGTACGCGGTCAAGGTGCATCTCGCGGCCGAGATCGAGAGCGAAGTGAAGGTGCTGGTGATCGGGGCGACCGCCAAGGCTTAGCCGCGGCGGCGACCCGAGCCTAGATCAAACGGGCTAGCCGAGCCTTGGGCCGGTGCCGCCCCGAAGAAGGATGGATGCGGACCCACGATGGGGATGGCTCCCCGGTGACCGACCGCATCAGACTCGCGAAGGACGCCGCCACGCCGGACCGTGGCGGCACTGCTCCGCGTTCCGATCCACGGGAAGCATGGGGCATGGATGTCGGCAACCCGGGAACGCGAGGAGATAGGGAGGTCGCTCCATGCCCGCCCCCGCGCCGTCGTTGTTGCCCCCGCATGCCGACGAAGCCGAACGTGGCGTTCTCGGCTCCATGCTCCGGGATAATGGGACGATCCCGGACGTCCTGCAAATCTTCAAGGACGAGACCAACTTCTACAAGGATGCCCATCGCAAGGTCTTTGTGGGCATCAGTGCCCTCTTCGACCGGGGGCATCCGGTCGATCTAATCACGCTGGGCGACGAACTCAAGCAGCGGGCCTGGCTGGAGGAGATCGGCGGGCTGGATTACATCGTCCAGCTTCTCGAAGACGCCCCAACCGCCGCCCATGCCGAGTACTATGCCCGCATCGTCCGGGACAAGGCGATCCTGCGGAACCTGATCGCCGCCAGCCACGAGAACCTGCGCGAGGCCCACAGTCAAAGCGGCCCGGCCGAGGAGATCCTCGAGGCGGCCGAACGGCGTTTCTTCGAGATCGCGGAGTGGGGCGTGGTAGGCCAGCCCTCCCCCCTAGCCCAGCCCCTGACCGAGGCGTTCGACCGCCTCGACCAGCGCATCCATCGCGACTCCGACAGCAGCGTCAGCGGCCTCCCCACCGGCTACATCGACCTGGACAAGATCACCGCGGGCCTGCAGGACTCCGAACTCGTCATCGTGGCGGCCCGGCCCAGCGTCGGCAAGACCGCCTTCTCCCTCAACCTCGTCCGCCACATTGCCATCGAGGAAAAGGCCCCGGTCTTTTTCGTCAGCCTGGAACAGTCGCGGATCGAACTGGCCGAGCGTCTGCTTTCGGCCCAGGCCTCCGTCGATAGCCATCGGCTGCGTGTGGGCCGGATCAGCGATGACGACCATCGCCGCATCGTGCAGGCCAGCGGTCCGCTGCGCGAGGCCAAGATTTACATTGACGATTCGCCGGGCCAGAACATGCTGCGCATCGCCGCCAACGCCCGCCGCATCAAGATGAAGCACGGTCTGCGGGCGGTCTTCGTCGACTATCTGCAACTTGTCGAGCCCGATCCGCAGTACGACAGCCGGCAAGAGCAGGTGGCCGCCATCTCCCGCCGTCTCAAGGCGATGGCGAAGGAGTTGAAGGTGCCGGTCGTGGCCTGTGCCCAGCTCAATCGCGGCGTCGAACTGCGGGCCGAGGGCGAGCCCAAGCTGGCCGACCTGCGCGAGTCCGGCAGCATCGAACAGGATGCCGACACCGTCATGCTCCTGCATCGCCCCCGCGACCAGTCGGGCCAGGAGATCGACGCCATGCTCGAGATCATCGTGGCCAAGCAGCGTAACGGCCCCACGGGCAAGATCGTGCTGACCCATCTCAAGCAGTACATGCGGTTCGACAATTACGCCGGGCAGTGGCCGCTCTAGGGCGCTACTTGAGCACGCGGGCCTCGGCCAGGATCACATGCGCTCCCAGGTCGAGGTCCGCTCCGAAGTCGACCACGATCCGCAGCCGCCGGGCCCCGGCAATCTTGAGTTCGATCTCCGGAACCGAGTCGGCGCGGGCCTGCACGGGCAGATGGAGCAGTTCCTTGCCGTCGGCCAGAATCTTGACCACGGCCTCACCCTGGGCGATCTGATCGTCGATGCCGACCGTGGCCCGGAACAGGTTGAACCCGGTCACGTCGTATTCGAGAATGGTCCGTGCCTGGACGGCCAGCCCCTTGGCATAGGTGCGCTGGCCGAGGCTCAGGGTCATGCCGGAGAGCGACTTATCGCGCCGCCAGCGGCGCCGCCACAGGTCGGCCACCGCGGCCGTCTGCTCCACCAGGACAGGTTCAAGATCGGAAAGCCAGGCCTGCTTGCCCATCGACAGATCGAACTGATGGATCGAATCGGCAGGCAGGTCGAGAGCCAGTCCGGTCGGCGTCTTGAGGAGAAAGCGGTCATTGGCCATTTCCAGCGTGGCCAGGGCAAAGACGTTGTGGTGCAGGTCGATCGCCTTGCCGATCACGGGCGCGAGTTGATTCTGGGGCCGGGCAAACCACAGGGCTCGGACGCGTGCCAGACTGAGCTGGGCCGACTCGCCCCCGTCCGGCGTAAAGCGGATGGTCTGGCCGTCGGCGTCGGCCTCGCCGAGCACGCCTTCGAAGCTGTTCACGGTCGTGCCATCACGGCTGGCCAGGCGAACGACGTCGGTCCGCGGTCGGGCCGCCAGGAGCGACTGGAAATCGGTCTGCTGGGCCAGGTCCTGGGCATCGCAGAGCACGCCGAGCACCTGGGAGAGCGGGACTTCGATGCGCCGGCCCGTGAAGAGGCGCAGGTCCGCCCGGTTGCCCCGCAGCCCCATTCCCTGGCAGGTGAGGCTGGTGCCGTCGACGAGGAGTACGCGAATGCGGGGCAGGGCATCGGGCAAGGGGCGGCCACTCGTCCGCAACCCGACGCTCAACACGTCGTCGATTCGGACGGTTTGCTCTTCGCCGCTCTCGTCGCGGAGTCTGAGTTCCTGGCCATTGAACTGGAGGAGTTCGCCCCGCAGCTCTTGGCCGCTGAGCAGCTTGACCTCGGATGCCTGGGCCAGGCCCAAGGCCGCCCAACCCAGTACCCACCCGAGCAGCACCCATTGTCGCAGTTTCAATCTCATGCTCCGCCCTCCTGGGCCATCTGAGGGAATTCTACGAGCTGTCCAGTGGCTCGGTCGAAACCGGCGGGCGGATGGCCTTGGCCCGTGACCGAAATAAGGGACGGCGGCCAGAAAGTTCGCATGAAGGTCAAAAGCCAACCGTTGACGGGCGGCGCCGTGATGCGGTACGCTAGGAAGTCTAGGTGCGTCCCTACGAGGAATGAACCATGCGTCGGTTGGGTCTTGGGTTTGCGGTCCTGGCGTTGAGTCTATTGGCCGTCGAGCGCTGCGCCGCGCAGACGTACCTCGACCTGATCGGCTACAGTGCCCTTCAGCAGCGGCTGGGGGCCGCGACGCCGACCGGGGCCGGCATCACCATGTCGCAAATTGAGGGCGGGTTCGGCGATCCCCCGGCGAACTACCGGCCGGACGTCACCAACCCGAACTTCTCCGGCAAGACCTTCAACTTTCTCGGCGGGCCGGGCGGCGTGAGCGGGCATGCCACCGGCGTGGGACTCATCCAGTTTGGCAATGCCGGCATGGCGAGCGGCGTCTCGACCATCGACTCCTATTGCTTGGTCTTCGATTTCGGCAGCACGGATTGGGCCGGCGGAGCCTTTCTCAACTTCGGCACCAGCCTGGTCCCCGCCGTCGAAACACGCCGCATTCAGAACCATAGCTGGGTGGGGATTGCCAACCCCGTAGATTCACCGGGCGTGCGGGACTTCCTTCGCCGGCTCGATCACGTCGTCGAGCGAGACAACGCCGTCATCGTCGTGGGGCAGAACAACGGCACGGCTCCAATGCCCTCGCTGCTGGGCAATGCTTACAACGTCATTGCCGTGGGGCTTTCCAATGGCGGCGGCAGTCCCGGCCCGTCGACCGCCGACACGCCCGGCCGAGCCAAGCCCGATCTGGTGGCCCCGGACAGTTTCACGAGCTTCTCCACGCCGCAGGTCTCGGCCGCGGCCGCCCTCTTGCTCGAAACCGCCGACGCCAAGCCGATCGGCGAGCGTGAAAATGCCGGCCGGGCCGCCACTATCAAGTCGATCCTCCAGACCGGAGCCGTGCGGAATATCTTCGATTTTTCGATCTTCAACGACCCCAATCCGCCGCAAACGCGCACGCTGCCGCTCGACCCCCGCGTCGGGGCCGGGCAGCTCAACACCAATCGCAGCCATCTCATCATGGAGCAGTCGGAGCAGAATCCGAGCACTACTGAAACCCGCCACGTGATCGGTTGGGACTACGATACGGTCAGTGCCGCGAACCCGACCCGCCATTACTTCATCGACCTGCCCGTCGGAGCGGGTGAAAGCCAGGAAGCCAACATCAGCATGAACTGGCTCCGCCGGATCGTGCAGGATGGTCCCGACTTCTCGACCGACAATCCCACCGTGGCCCAGATCTTCCTCCGGCTGCGGGAAACGGACGGAGCGTTTGGCCTCGGCGACGTGCTCTATGAGAGCGTCTCGACGATCGACAATGTGCAGTTGCTTTACGTCCCCTACCTGGCCTACGGCCAGCGCGTCGCCATCGAGGTGGACTTGCAGTTGCTGCCCGCCGGCCAGACCGAGGAGAACTATGCGATCTCCTGGCTGTTCACGCCCGTGCCGGAGCCGACGTCGCTCTTGCTCGGCTCGACCGGGGTGGCGGGTGTCATCTGGATCACGCGACGTCGCCGCCGCCGTTAGCCGGTGCCTTGAGCCATTTCACGTCGCCCGTCGCCAGGTCGTAGACCGAACCGGCCACGATGAGCCTGCCTTCCCGGACACTCCGGGCGATGACCGGGCTAGATTCGAGAATGGCGTTCATGACCTGGTAGACGTTGCGCTCGGATAGCTCGTTGGCGGCTGCTTGGAACTCTTCGTCTCCCAGACTAGCCCGGGAGACCAGTTCGGGCGTGATCGACTTATTGATCTCCTCGGCGAGCGCTCCCAGGTGAGTCAAATCGCTGACCTTGGCGTGGGTCTTGGGGTCAGCCTTGAGCTTGAGGGCCGTGTTGACGGCGCCGCAATTCGTATGCCCCATGACGAGCACGACCTTCACGCCCGCCACCGCGCAGCAGTATTCCAGGCTGCCCAGCACCTTGGCCTTGGCGACATTGCCGGCAATGCGAATGCTGAAGACGTCGCCCAACCCTTGATCGAAGAGAATCTCGACCGGCGCCCGGGAGTCGATGCAACTCAGGATGGCAGCCAGGGGATACTGGTTGGAGGCCGTGAGTTTGACCAGCCGGTGCAGGTTGCGGTGGAGCATGTGGCCGGTGCGGAAACGTTCATGGCCGTCCTTGAGGGCCTGCAGCGCCTCGGCCGGCGTGAGCTTGCCCTGTACTTCCTTGTTGGTGTAGTCCGCGAAGAGGATGCGATCCTCCATCGCGTAGGCATCCTTAAAGCCGATCAGGCTGACCTTCACGCCCCGGGCCGGGGCGACGTCGCGTTCGAAATCGCGGATGAGAGTCAAGATGTCCGGGTCGACGAACTCGGTGACGCGGGCGTCGATGAGGACGTGGCCGCCGCGGGGCACTTCGTTGAGAGTCCGCGTCAGAGCGGCCCGGTTGAGGAAGCTGACCTGGGTCGACAGCTCGATGTGGAGCACTTCGCCGTCGATGTGCTTTTCCCAGACGCGGCGCAAGGGGCGGCGGATGTTGCTGAGCAGGATGTGGGCCAGGCTTACACACAGGCCGATGATGATGCCGAGCAACAGGTCCGTGAAGACGATCGCCAGCACGGTGACGATGAAGGGCAAGAACTGATCCCAGCCCTTCTTCCACATATCGGCGATGATCTTGGGGCTGGAGAGCTTCACGCCGGTCATGATCAGGATGGCGGCGAGGCAAGCCAGCGGGATCATGTTCAGGATCTGCGGGATAAGCACCACGCAGACGGCGAGGATCAGGCCATGGAAGATGGCGGAGAGCTTCGATTGGGCGCCAGCCTGGATGTTGACCGAACTGCGGACGATGACGCTCGTCACGGGCAGCCCGCCAATCAGGCCGCAGACCATGTTGCCCGCTCCCTGGGCCACGAGTTCACGGTTCGGCGGGGAGCTGCGGCGCTTAGGGTCGATTCGGTCCACGGCCTCCAGGTTGAGCAGCGTTTCCAGCGAGGCTACCAGGCAGATGGTGATCGCGGCTAGGTAGACCCGGGGGTTCCGCCACTGCTCGAAATCGGGAAAGCGCAGCAGATCGTGGACCGAGCCCAGCGACTCCACCACGGGTACATCGACGAGGTGCTTTTGTTCCACTAGCCATGGCTGCTCGAACAGGCTCAGGAACTGGACCATCATGCCGCCCCAGAGCACGACGACCAAGGGAGCCGGCACGGGCGACTGCTTGAGCCACTTGATCCGTTCCCAGGCGATGAGCAAGAGCAAGGAGGACAAGCCGATCGCGATGGCGCCGACGTCGTAGTTCTCCATGATCACCAGGAACTCCGAGAAGGTGGTTTCCTGGTTGACCTGGAAGAAGGAGAAATCGCCTTCCAGGGCGGTGTCGTCGCCCAGAAGGTGCGGGATCTGCTTGAGGATGAGGATGATGCCGATGGCGGCGAGGAGCCCCTTGATGACGGCGTTGGGTACGAAGTCGGCGATGGCGCCGCAGCGGGCCAGGCCCAGGCCCATCTGGAAGAGGCCGGCAAAGAAGACGGCCAAGAGGAAAGAATCGAAGGTTCCCAGCCCCGCGATCTGGGCGGCGACGACGGCGGTCAAGCCGGCCGCGGGTCCGGAGACACTTGTCTGCGATTTGCTGATCACGCCGACGACCAGGCCGCCCACGATGCCGGCGATCAGGCCGGAAAAGAGCGGGGCACCAGAGGCCAGCGCAATGCCAAGGCAGAGCGGGAGAGCGACGAAAAAGACCACCAGGCCCGCGAGCAGGTCGCGCAGCACCAATTGAGACAACTGGCTCGACCCGTTGCCGTTGCCGTTACCGCGACCGTTGCCGTTACCGTTGCTCATGCCGTCGTCTCGCCTCGCATCTGGACGCGTCGCTGGGGCGCCGGCGTCTGGTGGGCCAAGGTAATCTCGATCTGGACAAGCCAGATTTTTATATCGCAGGTTGAATCAGAGTGCAATTCAAACACGCCCGGAGTCACGGCGCGAGGGGTGAGCCGCCTGGGCTGGCGTCCTGACAAGGAGCGCTGGCGGCGTGGCCCATGTTGGCTATTCCAACGTCTCGACCTCCTTGGCTTCGAGGACGACTTGCTCCGAGGCCCAGACCATCGGGCCACTCACCCGGGCGCGAACGCCGTGACTAAAGGAACCCACGCCTGGCAGCCGCTTGAGCGGGACGATATCGCTGCCGATCCCTTGTAGGGACCAGTCCGTCGCAAAGCTGCCGACCCGCAGATTGCCGCGGGTCAGGCGCCCGTCGACACGGGCCCACGTTGTCGGGGGGAATCTCTTCTCATTAGCCTCTGAGACCTCGACCACCTGGTCGCCCACCATAAACGATATCGCATCCTTGCCGACGACTCCGACCGCGTTCAAGACATGGTGATTGTTCGAGGTGGTGAGGCGGCCGGTGACGGCCAGGGTCGGCTTCCGTGTGTTGAGGTCGCGAAGGCGAGTTTCATCGTCGCCTTGGACCTGTCCTCCGGGCCGGGGTGGAAACGTCGGCAGGGCCACGCCCAGCCACGGCTTATCGCCCAACTCGAGCATGACCACCAAAACCTTGCGGACCTGGGCGCCGCTGGCACCTTGAAGCAATACAGCCCCGGCGACTTTGCCCGTGACGACAAGCCGCAAGGCAGACGCTTCGTCTTGCGGGGCTTGCGCCTGGCCGCTTGAGGCCGAATGGACTCCAAACGCCGCCAGCAAGGCCAGGGCGGCGAACCCCAACGCTCGGCTCATCACGATACCTCCGCACAGCGGTCGGCCCGGGCCGGGAAGCGGCCCCACGGGCTCCTTCTAAAAGCCTATCCGGTGGCGGTCCGCGGTGCAATGCATGCTGGCTCGCCGCGGCCCCCCCATCTCCCCCGCCGCCCCGGCGCGGATGGCCGGCTGCCTCGGTGGCCATGCTTGTCCCGGCGCGACAGAGCGGGTAGAGTGGGGAACGGTTCTCAGGCCCCTGCGAGGTCGCCCATGTCCCGTCGAATCGCTTGGCTCGTCCTGTTCATTCCGCTGCTTCTGGCTTGGAGTTACAGGGCAGCAGCCCAAGAAGCGACCTGGCGTGGGGCGGCCCGCGTGGATGCGGTCGTCGCCGAACGCATGGCCGCGTCCGGTGCCGTCGGCTGTGCCGTGGGCGTGATCGAGGACGGCCGGCTGGTCTACCTGAAGGGTTTCGGCCAGGCGGACCGGGAAAACGGGGTGCCGGTCGACAGCCGCACCCTATTCCGCTGGGCTTCGGTCTCCAAGCCGATCACGGCCGTTGTCGCCATGCAGCTCGTGGAACGTGGTCAACTCGACCTCGACCGCGACATTCGCGACTATGTTTCCGAGTTCCCAGACAAGGAAGCGACGATCACCACCCGCCAGCTCTTGTGCCACCAGGGCGGCATCGTGCACTACACGAACGGCAAGGTCGTCCGCACCGAACGGCAATATGCCATGCCCCACCCCTTCGCCGACGTGGTCCTGGCGCTCGATCGGTTCAAGGAGTCGCCGCTGGTGAATGCTCCGGGGGCCAGCTTTTCCTACACGACGCATGGTTACATCCTGCTCAGTGCCGTGGTCGAACGGGCCGGGCACCAGCGGTTCGCGGAGCAGGTGGCGGAGCGCGTCTGCCGGCCACTCCGGCTCAAGACCTTGCAGCCCGACTATCAGTGGGAAGAACTGCCGCATCGGGCCGTGGGCTACCGAAAGGTCAACGATGCCGTGGTCCGATCGACCGATACCGACGTGAGTTGGAAGCTCGGCGGGGGCGGCTTCATCTCTTCGATCGAAGACATGGCCGGGTTCGCCATCGGGGTCGTGCGTCATGAACTGGTCCGCCCGGTGACGGCCGAGATGATGTGGACCCGGCAGAAGACGAGCGACGGCAAGGAGACACGCTATGGGCTGGGCTTCAGCATTGGCCGCGACGCGGACGGCCTGGTCGTGAGCCATTCGGGTGCCCAGGAAAAATCCCGGACGAATATGGTCCTATGGCCCGAAAAGTCTCGGGGCATCGTCTTCATGTCCAACAGCGAATTCGTTGACTCCGGCGCGATCACCAAGGCCATCCGAGAGGCGGCTTGGCCCATGGAGAAGGACAAGCCAGCGCCGAATCGGCCACGCTAAGCCTATACGGGCTGCCAGCACTCGCCGGGCTGTAGGAGAATGAGCTGAGTCTGGGGCACCTGCCGGCGGACGTCCGCCGCGAAGGCTTCCACGTCGACCTGCGGCGTGGGGCCGGTCTGGAAGTGACAAGGGATGGCATAGCGTGGCTGCATCAGTTCCAGCGCCCGCAGCGCTTCGCGTGGCCCCATCGTGAACTGCCCGCCGATCGGCAGGATGACGAGGTCGGGCTGATACAGCTCGGCGAAGAGCTTCATGTCGCCGAAGACGCCGGTATCGCCGGTAGCGTAGATCGTGAACTCCTGCTCGAAGGCGAAGATGAAGCCGGTCGCCTGGCCGCCGGACTCCACCGTGCGGTCGACCTGATAGGCCCGCCCCTGGATCGAGGCGGCATGGATGGCGTGGACCATGGTGATCGCAAGGGCTTCCCGCCGCAGCGTGCCGCCGATGTTCAGCGGATAGCTCTGTTCGCCGTAGGGGACGCCGGACCGGGCGGCATAGGCACACAGGTCGGCAGCGGCGACCAGCGTCGCGCCCGTCCGCAGGCAAATGGGGATGGCGTCGCCGAGGTGATCGCGGTGGCCGTGAGTGACGGCCACATAGCTCGCCTCGCGCACATCCTCCAGCCGCAGCCGGCAAGCGGGATTCCCACTGAGCCACGGGTCGAGGAACACACTCCCCACGGCGGGGTGGGTGAACAGGAAGCTGGCATGGCCAAGGAACTCGATGACCAGGGACTTCATGGCGGAGTCTCGTCGGACAATCTCGGCAGTTCCTCGGGCCGGAGGGCCAGTCGGCGTATCGTCAGGGCCCGGCCGTTATCAGTATCCACGTCGATCAGCACGCCGGCCAGGCGGGGGTCGCCGACGGCGACTTCGAAAGAGGCGGGGACGCCCGTGCGCTGGTAGTCGATGACGCGGTCAGCCCGCCGGCCCAGGACGCCGTCGTAGGGGCCGGTCATGCCCACGTCCGTGAGATAGGCGGTCCCTTTGGCCAGAATCTGCTCGTCGGCGGTGGCGACGTGGGTATGGGTGCCGACGAAAGCGGAGACCCGGCCGTCGAGCCAGCGGGCCAGGGCGACCTTCTCGGCGGTGGCCTCGGCGTGGAAGTCGACAAGCTTGACCCGGACCCGAGGTTCGAGATCGGCCAGGGCGGCTTCAGCAGCGGCGTAGGGGCAGTCGGCGGGCTTCATGTACTGCCGACCGAGCAGGCTGATGATGCCCACCGGCGTGCCGTCGGCGGCGGGGACCACGATCCAGCCCCGGCCCGGAGCGGCGGCGGGCAAGTTGGCGGGCCGGCAGACGCGCGGCTCCGGGTCGGTCAGCAGCGTGATGATCTCGCGCTTGCGAAAGAGGTGATCGCCCATGGTCACGGCGTCGACGCCGGCCTTCCGGAGCCGCCGAAACTGGCTCGGAGCCAGCCCGGCGCCGTCGCAAACGTTCTCGGCGTTGGCGACGACCAGGTCGAGTGCCTCGTGCCGTCGGAGCACGGGCACGGCCGCACAGACCAGACGCAAGCCTGGCTCACCGACCACATCGCCCAGGAAGAGCAGCCTCATGCCGTATTACCTGGCGAACTCGATGGCCCGGGTCTCGCGGACCACCGTGACCTTGATCTCGCCGGGGTAGTTCAGTTGCTCGTCGATCGCCTTGGCGATGTCCCGGGAGGTCTTGAGCGCTTCTTGATCGGTGATGCGCTGCGAGTCGACCACGACCCGAATCTCGCGCCCGGCCTGAATCGCAAAGACCTGCTCGACGCCGGGGAAGCCATTCGCCAGCGCTTCCAGCTCCTGGAGCCGCTTGACGTACTTCTCCAGGGTCTCCCGGCGAGCACCGGGGCGCGACGCGCTGATGGCATCGGCCGCAGCCACGAGCACCGTGTAGATGTGGTCGATGCGAATGTCGTCGTGGTGCCCGGAGATGGCGTGCAGCACCTCGGGGCGGTTCTCGCCGTAGCGCCGGGCCAGTTCGGCCCCGATCTGCGGGTGGCCTCCCTCCATCTCGTGGTCGGCCGCCTTGCCGACGTCGTGGAGTAGACCGCAGCGCCGCGCCAGTTTGCCGTCCAGCCCCAGCTCCTCGGCCATGAGGCCGCACAAGTGGGTGACTTCCAGGCTGTGCTGCAGCACGTTCTGCGAGTAGCTCGTGCGGAACTTGAGCCGACCCAGAAGCTGCACGAGCTTCTCGTGGACGTGGCCGACGTTGGCGTCCATGACGGCGGCCTTGCCGATCTCCTGGATCGTCTTCTCCATCTCCTCCTGCGTTTCCTTGACCACTTCCTCGATGCGGGTCGGGTGAATGCGGCCGTCCTGGATGAGCTTGGTCAGGGCAATCTTGGCCGTCTCGCGCCGGACGTTGTCGAAGGCCGACACCACCACCACGCCTGGAGTATCGTCGACGATGACGTCCACGCCGGTGCACTTCTCGAAGGTGCGAATGTTGCGCCCCTCGCGGCCGATGATCCGCCCCTTCATGTCGTCGTTCGGGATGTCCACCGTGCTCACGGTCGTCTCGGCCGTGTGGCTAGAGGCATAGCGCTGGATCGCCGTCGTCAGAATCTCCCGCGAGCGCTCTTCGAGCCGGGACCGGAGCCCTTCCTCGTGCTTGTGAATGCGGGTCCCAATTTCCTTGGCGAACTCCTGTTCGAGCCGGCTGAAGAGCTGAGCCTCGGCTTGGTCGCGGGACAACCCCGACACTTCATGGAGTTTCTGCGTCTGGGCGGCGAGGAGGTCTTCGATCTCCTTGCCCTTCTTTTGCAGCAGTTCCCGCCGTTCGAGCAGCTTCTTCTGAGTGTGTTCGAGCGAACGTTCCTTCTTGGTGAGCAGTTGGAGTTGCTGTTCCAGGGCCTCTTCACGCTTTTCGAGTTTGCGTTCGGTCTCGCGCATTTCGGCCCGCTGCTTGTTCAGTTCCTCGTTGAATTCCTCACGCTTCTTGAAGAGTTCGTCGCGGCCCCGCTGTTCGATCTCTTTGGCGTGCAGTTCAGCCTGACGCTTGGCGTCCTGGGCGGCCCGTTGAGCCTGGGCAATGAGTTCGTCGGCCTGGCGCTGCTGCCCCAGGCGGCGGTTGCGTTCAATGAAACGCGTGATCACGAATCCAAGCGCGGCCCCTAGAATCAGGGCCAGGCTCAAGTGCGGCAGATATTCCCACATTCCCCTCGGGTCCTTTCGTCTATGGAGCGGGCCGGGGGCGGGTCCCAGGGCACGGGGCCGCCGGGAGACCGACCTGGGGCGCGCCGAAGCCGCGCGTCAGAGACGCGCGAGCCCAGCCAGACGAGGACCTGGGAGGATAGGGGCCGCCAAGCGCGCGAACGCGTCGACGGCATCGCTGCCGTGCCGAAACGGGATGCGGAGAAGCCACTTGCGCCTTCGCCCAGGCCCGCGCGGGCCACGCGGAGCGCGGCAGGCATCGGGGAGGCAGATTGGACGGCGGAGATCAAGCCGGACCGGGGGCCCGGCAGCACTGACGCCGACCAGAAGGAGAGAAGGCCAAACTGCGACGTGGCCGGCGCAGCCGCATGCCGTCCCGGACTCAATGGTCCGGAGACCGCGGGGCAAGACCGCCCAGATCAGCAGAATGCACAAGAGTAAGACCAACATCCGTTCCGCGGCATTGCAGCTTCACCAAGGCGAAGCTGTCCCAAAGTCATCAGTCTGAAGCAGCCTGCGCGCCCAAAGGCCCGCTGCTGGTACCGAACGAGGGTTGGCCGGCACGGGAAAGAAGGGATCGGTGCCGAGAAACCACCTCCTCGCCAAGCCCCGATCATAACCGGGGGTGGGAGAGGGTTCAACCACCATATGAAGAAATGGCGACGTTTTGGCTATTCGCCCTCGTCCCGCCGCATTTTCCAGGTCCAGCGTCGGCCCACCCGATTGACGGCCTCGCCTTCCATGGCGTCGTTCTTGATCGTGGCCGTGTACGTGGAATAGCCGTCGTTGAGCGTGATGGTGACGCGGTCCCCCTCGAGCTGCCACTTGCCGTCGCGGAATCGGCCGGCGGGAGAAGTCCAATCGAGCACCCCATCCCGCAAGAAGCGGAAGACGTAGCGGTCGCCGTCCGAGTCAACGCCGCTCCAGGTGGTGCCCACAAGTTCGATCTTGGGCCGGGGACGGTCGGCGGCGGGCGGGTCGGCGGGTCGCGTGGTGGGCGGAGCAGGCGGCGTGGCCCGAACCCGGCGGAAGCTCCAGGTCCAGGTGCGGCCGCTGACGTTCTCGGCCGTGCCTTCCATGAGGTCGCCCTTGATTGTCCCTCGGTACTTCGAGTGACCGGCGTTCATGTCGAGCAGGATGCGGTCGCCGGTCAACTCCCAGCGGGCCTGCTTGAGTTCGGCGCCCCGGGCCACGACCTTCAGTTCGCCGTTCGCTAGGAAGGTCAACTGATACTCGTCACCGTCCGAGTCGGTACCCCGCCAGCGGGAATCGACGAGGTCGACGACCGGGGCGGCGGGCGGAGGCCTCTCCACGGGTGGCGCGGGCGTGGGCTCGGCCTTGCCGGTGTCGACTTTGCGAAACCGCCAGGTCCAGGTCCGGCCGCGCACGTTCTCCGCGGTCCCTTCCATGGTGTCGCCTCGGAGTCGCCCCCGGTACTCGGAGTAGCGATTGTTGAACTGGAAGTAGACCTCGTCGCCGGTGATCTTCCAGCTCGCTTGTGCCTTACGCCCTTGGGGAGTGTCTGCCTGCAGGGCGCCGTCAGGGAGGAAGCGGAGGGTGTATTCATCGCCGTCCGAATCGACGCCACGCCAGGTAGTGCCCTCAAGACGCGACGGATCGGCCTGGGGCGGCGGCTTGGCCGGCTGGGTGGGCGCTGCGGCATTCGGCAGAGTGTCGCGCCCCGAGACGCGCCGGGCCGTAAACCGCCAGGACCGGCCTTCGATATTGGTCGCCGAACCCGCCATCGTAGTGCCGGAGATCGTGACGGTCATCTCGGCGTAGCGGTTGCTCGTTTCGAAAGTGGCTTTGGCGCCATCCTGCTTCCGGGTCCCCTTCCCGGTCGACCCGCCGGCACTGTATTCCAGGATACCGCCAGGCAGGAAGCGATAGGAGAAGCTATCACCGTCGGAGTCCTTACCCTCCCAGGTGGTGCCGGCCAGGCTGTCGACGCCGGTCGGCGGTGCGACGGGGGCGGTGGAGCGGACGGGTGGTGCGGGCCGGGGCCGGGGGGGGGGGGGGGCGGGGGGGGGGGGGGGGGGCGGCTCGGGAGCGGGCTCCTTGCCGCCGACGCGTTTGGCCTGCCAGGTCCATTCGGCGCCGGCCTCGTTTTGGCCCGTGCCTTCCATCCGATCGCCCTTGAGCGTGCCGGTCCACTGGGCGTATTTGTTGTTCATCTCGAAGGAGATCTTGTCGCCTTCCTGGTTCCAGGTGGCGTTGCGGTAGGTGCCGGCCGGTGAAGCGTATTCCAGCGTCTTGTCGGCGTGAAAGGTCCAGGTGAACTGGCGGCCCTGCGACGTGGTCGCCTCCCAGGTGGTACCGGCGAGTGAAGCGGCATCCTGGCCCAGGCCCCAGGTCAGTCCCACGCTGAGCGGCAGCAGCAAGAAGAGCATCGAGGTGGCCTCCGGGGCGCTGGTCGATTCGTCCAGGACATCTTGACGACTATTGGCCGCGCTTGCAAGGGTGCCTGGTTGGGAGGCTGGCGTCGGGTCTCCAAGGCCTGCCGACGGGGTCTCTAGGACTCGCCACGGGGTCGCCACGCTTCTGGGCGCTAGCGCCACGACCTTCCAGAGGGGGGTTCGACGCTTCTGGACGCTGGCGCCAAGCCGATTTCACAGGGTTTCAGGACCATGCCACGCTTCCGGGCGCCTGTTCCAGCCTCGAAGCCCCGGTCCGCGTCTGCCCCGTCAGCCCTCCGAACCGTCCAGGCTGCCTCCGAGTCTACCATAATGAACGAACGTATACAACCCGGTTGTGGCCCCCCGTCTCCTCTCGACCGCGACTGGCTCCAGGCATAGGTTTTGAACATTGGCTTCCGTCGCCGAGCTGGTGGAGACTCCCCATGTTGCTTGAGTCCGTGCTCCATGCCATTGGTCAGACGCCCCTGGTTCGCCTGCGCCGCATCTCGGAAGGGGTCCAGCCGCCGGTCTACGTGAAGTTGGAATCGCAGAACCCGGGCGGCAGCGTCAAGGACCGGGTCGGGCTGGCGATGATCAACGATGCCGAGCGGCGTGGACAGTTGCGGCCGGGTGGCACGATCATCGAAGCGACGGCGGGCAACACCGGCGTGGGACTGGCGATGGCGGCGGCGGTCAAGGGCTACCGCTGCATCTTCGTGCTGCCGGACAAGATGAGCCACGAGAAGATTCTGCTGCTGCGGGCTTACGGGGCGGAAGTGGTGATCACTCTCACGAACGTGCCGCCCGGTTCGCCCGAAAGCTACAACGGCGTGGCCGACCGCCTGACCCGCGAGATTCCCGGTGCCTGGCGGCCTAATCAGTTTGGCAACATGGCCAACCCCGAAGTCCACTACCGCACCACGGGGCCTGAGATCTGGCAGCAGACCGATGGCCGGGTGACCGTGTTCGTGGCGGGGGGGGGGGCCCGCGGCGCCCCCCCCGGCGGCGGGCACGACCCCCACGAGCACGAACCCGCGCTCAAAATCATCGGCGCCGACCCGGACGGCTCGATCCTGTCTGGCTCGGCCCCGAAGAGCTGGCGGGTCGAGGGGATTGGCGAGGACTTCGTCCCCAAGACGCTCAACAGCCAGATCGTGGACGAGTGGATCTGCATCAAGGATGAAGAGTCTTTCTACATCGCGCGGGCCATGGCCCGCCAGGAGGGGATGCTCCTGGGCGGTTCGGCCGGGACCAACGTCGCCGCCGCTCTGCAGTATGCCCGGCGGCTAGGGCCCGAGGACCTGGTGGTGGCCATGGGCTGCGACACGGGCCGCAATTACCTCTCCAAGTTCTTCGACGATAACTGGCTGCGAGAGGCAGGTCTCTTGACCGGCGAACCGCCGCGCGACACGGTCGGCGATCTGCTCCGCGTCCGGGGCCAACGCCAACTCATCCACATTGCCCCCGACGCCACCCTGGCGACGGCCATCGAGATTCTCCAGACCAAGGGCATCTCCCAGCTCCCGATCCTCAAGAATGGCGAGGCGGTCGGCAGCATCCAGGAGGTCACCCTGGCCCGCCTTTTGCACGACAACGTCGACGTGGGCACGGTCCGCGTCCAGGAGATGATGGCCCGGCCGCTGCCCCAGGTCGACGTTGGCACCCATCTCGACGAGGCCTATCGGCTCTTGCAAGCGGGCAATACCGGCGTTTTGGCCACCAACACCGGCAAGGTCGTGGATATCATCACCCGCATCGATCTCATCTCGTACTGGAACAAGCAGCGCGGTCAGGCACATGGCGTGGCGGCCGCCGCCACCTGACCCAACGCCCGACGGTGAAGCGAGGCTGGCCATGACGGTCGACGAGTTCCGTGCCCTGGCCTTGACCCTGCCCGAGGCCGTCGAAGCCGAGCACATGCAGCACCCCGACTTCCGCGTGCGCGGCAAGGTGTTTGCTTCGATCGGCCCCGATGCGACCTGGGGCATGGTCAAGCTCACCCCCGAGCAGCAGGCACTCTATCTGCGGACGGAGAGGGCAGCCTACAGCCCCGCGGCCGGGGCCTGGGGCCGACGCGGCTACACCCTGGTGCACTTCGCGGCGGCGGACGAGGCATCGGTACGGCAGGCCCCCGACCTCGGCCGGCGGCACGCCGCGCCCAAGCGGCTCATGCGGGCGGCCGGCCGGGGCTGATTCCACTTACATAAGCTTGCCGGCCTGCAGTCGCCGTAAGAGCTCCGCGAAGTCCTTGGGCGGGGCCATGTGGAATCGGAGCGGCGCCTGGGTCTGCGGATGCTCAAACCCCAGTTCGGCGGCGTGGAGCATGATCCGGCCCGCGCCACTGGGATCGGGCCAGGGAGGACCGCCGAGGGGCCGGTCATAGACCTTCTCTCCGGCAAGGGGCAGGCCAGCTTCGGCCAGGTGGATGCGAATCTGGTGCGTGCGGCCCGTTTCGAGCCGGCATTCGACCAAAGTAAACCCTCCCAGAGCTTCCAGCGGCCGAACGTGGGTCACGGCCCGCTTGCCCTGCTGGGGCAACTCGGTGCTGCCGCGTCGCTTGTCGCCCCGGTCACGGACCAGGTGGGTATCGAAGGTGCGCGCCTCGGTCAGCCGGCCCACGACGATGGCCTGGTAGACCCGGTGGACGTCGTGCCGCTTGAAGAGCCGACCCAGTTCGCGCTCGGCTTCCACGGTGCGGGCGAAGACCATCAGGCCGCTGGTGTCACGGTCCAGCCGATGCACGGGACGGACGCGGGGCAAGGGGGCACGGCGGCTGGCCGCGCCCCGTAACGGGCCTGCCCCTTCTTCCCTGGCGATGAGCCGGGGCAGCAGTTCGTCCAGGGTCGGTTGCTTCTGCTTGCGGCGCTCGGGCCAGTCGGCTTCTTCCAAGTGCCGCATCGTCGTGATGCCGGCAGGCTTCTCCACCACGACCAGGTGTTCATCGAGATGGCGAATCCGCACCTGCTCGGCGCTGGGCGGCGGGCTGGCGGGTGCGGCCGTTAACTTGACCACCTCGCCCGGTTGCAGCCGGCGAGCGGGGTCAAGGCAGAGATTGCCGTTCACGAGCACGCGGCGACCCGTGACCAGTTCGCGCGCTTCGGACCAGGAGAGGTCAGGCCGCCACTGGCGGAGCAGGGCCGCTAGCGTCTGCTTGGCCTGGGCGTCCTGGACGTGAAAGAGCTGTTCGCCACGCTGCTTCATATGGCGAGATTATAGGCCTGGCGTCCGCCTGCCTGGGGATTCATGCCCCGCCCACCGCGCGGCGGACAGCTTGGAGCAGACCCTCATCTTGCTCGGGCAGGACCGATCGGAGGTCGAGCAGCACGGCCCCGTTCTGGACCCGGGGCACCACGGCAGGCGCACCCAGCCGCAGCCGCTGGGCCAGGTCGGCGTCGGGCAGCCCGGCGGCCTTGAGGGCGAGAACCCACGTGGGCAGCTCTTGATTGGGCAACGCGCCGCCGCCGACGTAGGCATGGTCGGTCTGCACCTCGACGGTGAGGCCGGGCTGGTCGGCCAGCGCGTTGTAGAGGGCCACGGCTCGGGCCCGAAGCTGGGCGGGTGCGGCAGCCACGAGACGGAGCAAGGGGATCTGCCGTTCCGCTTCGGTGGGATCAAGCCAGAGGCGGAGCGTGGCCTGGAGTGCGGCCAGGACCAGCTTGTCCAGTCGCAGGGCCCGCATGAGCGGGTCGGCCTCGATGCGGCGAATGAGGTCGGCGCGGCCTACGATCAGGCCGGCCTGTGGTCCGCCGAGCAGCTTGTCGCCGCTGAAGAGGCCCAGGTCGGCGCCGGCAGCCACGCTGGCCGTCACCAGCGGCTCGCCAGCCAGACCCCAGGGGGCAAAGTCGCACAGGGCCCCGCTGCCCGCGTCGTCGATGACCAGCAGGCCACGGTCGTGACCCAGTTTGACCAGATCGGCGAGGGTCGGCTCCGAAGCATGGCCAACGATCTGATAGTTGCTGTGATGGACTCGCAAGAGGGCGGCGGTGCGCTCGGAGATGGCGGCAGCATAGTCCGAGAGTCGCGTGATGTTGGTCGTGCCGACCTCGCGCAGCATGGCTCCGGAGGCGGCCATGATCTCGGGGATACGGAAGCTGCCGCCGATCTCGATCAGTTGGCCCCGGGCCACCACGACCTCCCGGCCCGCAGCGACGGCGCGGAGGGCCAGCATCGTGGCCGCCGCGTTGTTGTTCACCGCGGTGGCCGCCTCGGGTCCGGTCAACTGGCAAAGGGCAGCGCGAATGGCATCCTGGCGCGACGACCGCTGACCCGAAGCCAGGTCCAGCTCCAGGTTGACGCCGCCCCGAGCGATCTGGTCGATGGCCGCGATGGCCGACTCCGCCAACGGCGCCCGCCCCAGGTTGGTGTGCAGGATGATGCCGGTGGCGTTGATGACGGGACGCAGCCGGTCCGAATCCAGGCGGTCGAGCTCGGCCAGGGTGGCCCGGGCCACGGCGGCGGTCGCGAGGTCCGAGGCGGGTACCGGGCCCTGGCGGAGCCGATCGCGCAGACTGGCCAGGACTTGCCGGGCCGCCTGGGGGATCAGCGGCCGCGGCGCGGCACAGTCGGGGGCCAGGCTGGCCATGGCGGTCAGCACGTCATGGACCGCGGGGAGGTCGCGCGGGCTGCAGACCGATGGGCTGGCGCTCGCCGGGTTGACCGAGGCGTCAGGCGGGGGATTGGTGGCCATGGGGCAGGCTCAGGCGGGGTGGGACGAGGTTCAGCGGCGAGGTGCCGGCCGCGACGAGGGCACCGACGAAGCCGGGCGGCAAAGGCAAGGGCAGCCAGGCCTTGTCCTCGTCGGGCAGGGGGCCGCCCGCCTGAGGCCAGCAGGAAGCTTCGACCTTGCTCAAGTTGCCCGCCAGTCCGCGTCCGCCTTCCTTGAGGTAAGCCTCCTTGCGGGTCCAGAGCGCGAAGAAGGCCGCCAGTCGGCTCGCGCTTTCCTGATGGTCCGAGAGGAAGGCCTGTTCCCGGGAGCTGAAGAAACGCCGGGCGATGGCGGCATCGTCGATCTCCTGCCGTGTGCATTCGATGTCGACGCCCAGTGAACGGCCATGGGCGACGGCGAGGATCGCCAGGCCACGGGTGTGGGAGAAGTTGAACTGCCAGCAGGCGGCGGCACCCGTCAGGTGGGGCTTGCCCGCAGGGGCTTGTTCCAGGGGAATCTCCGCTGGCGGGAGGCCCACGTACTGGCTGAGAATCGTCCGCATCGCCGCCCGCAGGCGGAGGAAGAGGCGGGCCCGATCGGGCTGCACCATCCGCGCCGCCTGCGCCTGCTCGGCCGTGGTGGTCGCGGCCACGGGATCGCCCAGGCAGGCGTCATCCGGCAATTGCCAAATGTCGCAGGGAGTCGCGGCGATGGCGGTAGAAGCTCCGGCGGGGACCAGGGACGTCGCGGCAAGTGGGTTCATCACTTCATCATCATACAATGGAGCTGGGACCAAGCGATACCTCAGACTGATGTTGGTGCCGCCATGGCGCCGGAACAATCCCACCCAGGATGCACGGGAGGCACCCATGTCGATCGGGATCGTGCTGCTGTCCTTGCCCGCTCTGGCACTCGCCCTGGATGGCCCGCCGCCGAGCCCCTCGGGGTACGTGCGGCCCGAGTTGCTCATTGAACCCGCCGAACTGAAGCGCCGGCTCGATCAGCCCACGGAGGGGAAGCTGGTCCTGCTCGACGTCCGTAAACGGGCTGATTTTGAGCGCGACCACGTCCCCGGAGCTTGCTGGGTCGATCACACGGCCTGGGCGGGGTCGGCCCTCGAGCCGCGTACCGTGCCGCTGGCCGTCGTCGAAGGCGCGCCCGTGGACCTGTTCGCTCCGGGGGTGACCCTGGTGGTCTACGACGATGCCAAGGCGAATCATGCCGCCCGCATCTGGTGGATTCTGCGTTTCTGGGGCTGCCAGGATGTGCGGCTGCTGAATGGCGGCTGGCGGGGCTGGCAAGCGAGCCAGGGGCCGACCCGGGCCGGCACGCCATCGACGGTTCACACGCTGACCGTTCCATCCCGACGGGCGAAGAAGCATCTGGCCGAGCGTACCGACGTGCTCGCCGCCCTTGGCCGGGAGCAAATCGTCGACTCCCGGTCCGAAGCCGAACATTGCGGCGAGGATGAACGGGCCCAGCGCTCCGGCTCCATCCCCGGCGCCAAGCACCTGGATTGGAATGATCTGCTCGATCCCCAGACGCACCGCTTCCGTACCGCGGCGGAGTTGCGGGCCCTCTTTCGTGGGGCCCAGATCGCCCTGGATCAGCCCATTATCGCCCACTGCCAGTCGGGGGGACGCTCCTCAGTCATGGCCTTCGCCCTGGAGCTGATGGGAGCGGACCACGTGCGGAACTACTACGCGAGTTGGGCCGAGTGGGGCAATCGCGACGACACGCCGATTGTGAAGCCGAAGAAGAAGTGACCCCCGGCTGCCGAGGGTCAGCGGGAAACGACGCGGCCCCGCTGCCGCCGGGGAGTGGGTGCCGACCGCTTTGGGAGAGATGCACCAGCGGGTGGTCGTGGCGCTTTGGGGGTTGCCCCTGGCCTTTCGGTCCGCCACAATCCTGCCATGTACATCCTCGACGCCCACTCGCTGATCTACCAGGTGTTCCATGCGGTGCCGCCCATGACGGGACCGCTGGGCCAGCCCACGAACGCCATCTACGGCATCGTCGGCGACTTACTCCGGCTGCGCCGCCGCCAGCCCGATTACCTGGTGGCCTGCTTCGACGACCCGAGCAAGAACTTCCGCCATGAGATTTACCCGGACTACAAGGCCCACCGCGCTCCCATGCCGGACGACCTGGTGGCCCAGATGCCCGGCATTCAGCGGGCCCTCGAAGCCATGCGAATCCCCATGCTGCGCGTGGCGGGCGTCGAGGCCGACGACGTCATCGCCACCCTGGCTCGCGCCGCCGAGCAACGCGGAATTGACGTCCTCATTTGCTCCAGCGACAAGGACCTGCGTCAGTTGCTCTCCGAGCGGGTCAAGCTCTATAACGTGCGCAAGGACCTGACCTTCGGGCCGGCTGAACTGCAGGCCGACTGGGGCGTACGGCCGGACCAGGTCGTCGACTTGCTCACCTTGACTGGCGACAGCGTGGACAACGTGCCCGGCGTGCCCGGGGTCGGCGTGAAGACCGCGGCCAAGCTGCTCCAGCAGTACGGCTCCTTGCCGCAGGTCCTGGCCGCCATCCCGACCATGAAGCCCGGCAAGCTCCGCGACAGTCTCCAGGCCGCTCTCCCCGATCTGGAGCGGAGTCGGCAGCTTGTCGCCTTGAATGAAGACGTTCCCCTGGCTTGGGACTGGGATGCTTGGCGGGTCCAACCGTTCGAGGGGCCCCGGGTGCTGGCCTTCTTCGCCGAGTGTGGCTTCCAGCGGTTTGCGGCCGACGTCAAGAAGGAACTGGCCGCTCAGGCCAAGCCCAAGCGCAAGGCCGGCCGGCACGTGGCGGGGCAGCTCTCGCTGTTCGATGCCTTCGACAGCGGTGGCGGATCGGCGGCGACGGGGGCGCCCACTGCCACTCCCGCCTCGCCTTGGAGCGACGGCTGGCAGGCCCACTACGAACTGATCGATAAGCCCGCCCGGTTTACCGAGTGGCTCGAAGAGTTCCGTCAACAGCGCCGGATCGCTCTCGACCTGGAGACGACTTCGGTCGATCCGCTCCGGGCTGAGATCGTCGGTTGGGCCATCTGCTGGGAAGGGGGGCGGGCCTACTACCTGCCAGTGCGTGGACCGGCGGGCCAGCCCGTGCTGGACGGCGAACTGGTGATCAAGAAGCTCCGGCCGCTGCTGGAAGAGCCCACCGTCGCCAAGGTGAATCAGAACATCAAATACGATCTGCTGGTGCTTCGGCAGGCGGGAGTGCGGCTGGCCGGCGTGGCCGGGGACTCCATGATCGCCAGCTATCTGCTCGCCGCCAACGAGCGGAGCCACAACCTGGACGATCTCTCTCTGCGGCACCTGGGCCATCAGCCGATCCGCATCGAGGCCTTGATCGGTGCCGGCAAGGGACAGTTGCGGATGGACCAGGTTAGCACGGCCGCGGTGGCCCAGTATGCCGCCGAGGATGCCGACATCGCTTGGCGGCTCTGTGCGAAGCTCGAGCCCGCCCTGGCAACCCAGCATCTGGACAAGCTGTATGCCGAGCTGGAGATCCCCTTGATCGAAGTGCTGGCCGACATGGAAGAGGCCGGGATCAAGCTCGATACCGACCTTCTGGCCCGGCTCAGCGAGGAATTCGCTCACGAACTCCGAGCCCTGGAAGGGCAGATTCACGACCTGGCGGGGCATCCCTTCAACATCGATTCGCCCAAGCAACTGCGGGAGGTCCTGTTCACCGAGCTTAAGCTCCCCCAGCGGCGGCGGACGGCTCTCACCGGTGATGCCAGCACCGGGCAGGAGGTGCTCGAGGAACTTGCCGCTCTGGGGCACGCTCTGCCCGCGCTCATCATCGGCTACCGCCAGACAGCCAAGCTCAAGGGCACTTACGTGGATGCCCTGCCGGCCCTGGTCCACCCGCGGACGGGCCGGCTGCACTGTTCGTTCAATCAGACTGTGGCCGCCACGGGCCGCCTGAGCAGCAGCGACCCCAACCTGCAGAACATTCCCACCCGCACGGACCAGGGGCAGCAGATTCGCCGGGCCTTCATTCCTGGGGCGCCGGGCTGGGTGCTGCTCACCGCCGACTATTCCCAGATCGAACTGCGAGTGATGGCCCATCTGGCCGAGGATGAAGCCCTTTGCGCTGCCTTCCATGCCGATCTCGACGTCCACAACTTCGTGGCGGCCCAGATCTTCGGCGTGCAAGAAGATCAGGTCACCAAGGCCCAGCGGCGCGTCGCCAAGACAGTCAACTTCGGCGTCTTCTACGGGCTCTCGGCCTTCGGGTTGGCCCGCCGGCTTGGCATCACCCAGAAGGAAGCGACCGACTTCATCGACGCCTATTACGCCAAGTATCCGGGCGTGGCCCGCTACCAGGAGCAGGTCCTGGCCGATGCCCGCCGGACCGGGTATGTCACGACGCTGCTCGGCCGCCGCCGGTCCGTCCAGGGCATTCGCGAACAGTCGTCTCATCGGCAGCGGACGCAGCCCGAGCGAGAGGCGTTGAACACGGTCGTGCAGGGCTCCGCCGCGGACCTCATGAAGAAGGCGATGCTCCAGGTCCACCGCCGGCTGGGGCGCGACCGCGTCCCGGCACGCATGCTGCTCCAGATTCACGACGAACTGGTCTTCGAGGTGGAACAGTCACGGCTCGAGGAAGTGGCGGCTCTGGTCGAGACCGAGATGGCCCAGGCCATGACGCTCCGGGTGCCCATCAAGGTCGACCTGGCCTGGGGGCACAACTGGCTGGACGTGGGGCCGCTGGGCAGCTGGACCGGCGGCTAGACGGGCCGCAGCCGTCGGCGGAGCAGTTCGTCGCCGATCGCTCCGATGAGCAGGGCCGATCCCGTGACGAAATACTCGAGCGTTGCCGGGATGCCCCACATGGTCGTCAGCGTGGGCAGGATCCAGATGATGGCCACGCCGATGATGATCCCCAGAACGGTCCCGTCGCCGCCGCGTAGGCTGCAGCCGCCGAGCACGGCCCCGGCGATGGCGTACAGTTCGAAGAAGCTGCCCGTCTCGGTCGGTTGGGCGGCGTTGTGCTCCATGAGGTACAGGCAGCCGGCCCAGGCGGCGAGGATCGAGCAGCCCATGTAGGCCAGGATGCGGCCGCGGTCGACAGCGATGCCCGAAGAGCGGGCGGCCTTATCGTTCGAGCCAATGGCGAAAAGATGCCGGCCCAGGACGGAGAGGTGCAGCACCACGCCCACGACGGCGGCCAGCGCCAGGAAGATGATCAGGAACTTGGGCAGGCCGAAGAGGTCCTCACGGTAGAGTAGACGCCGCAGGTCCTGGCAGCGGTCTTCCAGTCCCAGGGAGGCATCGCCGGTCAGCCAGCGTGCCAGGCCGCGGAAGATGAAGAGACTGCAGAGTGTGACGATGAAAGGCTGCAGTTTCAATTTGGCCACGAGTGTGCCATGCAGCCAGCCGATCAGCGCCCCGGCGGCCAGAACGATGGCGATGGCCAGCCCCGCAGGTACCGGTCCGAACTGCAAAGACTCGGGGAGCCAGTCGGGATGGCTGCCGGTAAGGAGCACGACCAGGAGCGTGGCGGAAAGGCCGACCACCGAGCCGATCGACAGATCGATGCCGCCGGCAATGATGAGGACGCCGACGCCGAGGCTGAGGATGCCATAGAAGCCCACGCGGCGCATGAGGTTATAGTTGGTCTTGCTGACGGTGCGGGCGAACTGCTCGCGGTCGAGGTCTGGGTCGCCGGTTGGCCGCTGATTGGACGAGAGAGCCCAGAGGAGCCCGCCGTAGAGCACCGCGAGAAAGACCATCAGTCCAAGGAGCTTGCGCATGGTTCACTGCTGGGGCGAGGAGAGTGGGGCGAGGCGGTGACGAGCCCCGGGCGGGGCGGGGGGTGAGGCCGCCAGGGTACCGGGCTGGCGCGGCGGGGGGGTGCCCCCGCGACGCCTCCCCCCCCCCTTCCGGGGGGCCGCCGTGCCCCCCCCCG
>CALLZJ010000166.1 GCA_937858435.1 uncultured bacterium | reverse complement strand
TTCAGCATCCGCAGGCTGTTGGCCAGGTCGATCCAGTACCAGCTCTGCTCCAGGGGGTCCCGGGCAATCTGCCGGCGGAGTTGCTTCTCCAGGATCTCACCGGCTTCGTCGGTCCCGATCTCGGCCAGGGCCCGCACCTTGATGGCGAACTGGGTGCCTGGCCGCAAACTCGATTCAACCCGGTCAATCTCTCCCCGGGCCAGCAGTTGGTTGAAGCGGCGTTTGGCCGCCGCCACGTCCGCTTCATTGAGGTGGGCGCCCTGCATCAGCTCGAAGTGCTGCCGGGCGACCGGGGACAACAGGTCCCCTTCGCTGGACCGGCGCAGCAGCCGACCCAGCATCATGGCCGACCCGACGAACACGGGCAGGAGAACGGCAAGGCAAACCAGGACCGTGATCATTGCAAAGGCTAAGGCATCCCGGGACCTCCCTGTCCGCTAGGTGCGCACGTGCCCGCTCCCGAGCACGAGGTACTTGTACGTGCTCAATTCTACCAGACCACATGGCCCGCGTGCCGGAAATTTGTCCGTACTGATGCCGATCTCGGCCCCCAATCCGAAGACGGACCCGTCGTGCAGGCGCGTGCTGGCGTTGACGACCACCGCCGCCGCGTCCACCTCCCGCAGGAAGCGCGCCTGGTTCTCCACAGACTGGGAGACCATCGCCTCGGTGTGGCCCGTCCCATGTTGGGCGATGTGGGCCAGGGCCTCGTCCAGATCGTCCACGACTCGGACGGCCAGGATCAGGTCGAGATATTCGGCGTCCCAGTCAGCCGGCGTGGCTGCCTGGACACTCGGGACGAGTCTTCGCGTTGCCGGGCAGCCGCGCACCTCCACCCCCGCTGCCTGAAGGCTGGCCACGGCGCCTGGCAGGAAGGACGCCGCCACCGCCTCGTGGACCAGCAGCGTCTCGGTGGCATTGCACGTCCCCGGCCGCTGGCATTTGCCATTGAGGATCAGCTTCTCCGCCATGGCGAGATCGGCGTCGGCATCGACATAGAGATGGCAGACCCCGCGGTAATGCTTGAGCACGGGCATGGCCGCCTCGGCGACCACGGCCCGGATCAGCCCCTCCCCGCCTCGGGGGATCACCAGGTCGATCAGGTCTCCGGCATGGAGCAAGGCCGTCACCAGCCCCCGGTCCGGCTCGGTGACCAACTGCACGGCCGTGGCTGGCAGCCCGACTTCGACCAGGGCCCGTTCCAATTCGGCATGGATCGCCCGGTTGCTGTGCAGTGCCTCCCGCCCACCCCGAAGGATGATCGCATTGCCCGCCTTGACCGCCAGCGCCGCTGCGTCCACCGTCACGTTCGGACGCGATTCGTAGATGAAAAGAACGACTCCCAGCGGCACGCGCACCTTGCGAATCTCCAGCCCGTCGGGCCGGACTTGCTGGCTCAGAATCGTGCCGATCGGATCGGGCAGCCCGGCCACGTCCCGCAGCGTCTGCACCAGGCTGTCGATGGGGTCGGGAGTGAGCCGCAGCCGGTCGATGAGGGCGGGAGTCAGCCCGGCCCGCTCGGCCTCAGCCAGGTCATTGGCGTTCGCTTGCAGCAGATGCGAACGGGCTTCATGCAGCCGGACCGCCGCCAGCTGGAGCCAGCGGTTCTTGGTCGCTGAATCGGCCAGGGCTAGTTGCCGAGATGCCTGCCGCGCCGCCCGGCCCAGGGTGGCAGCGTGGTCGCGCCAGGGGGTGCTGGCCAGATTCTCTTCCATGGCGAACTCCCTTCCGTCCCCAACCGCTCAGCCGCGCGGCGGCCACCAGGCGGCGGGCGGCTTCTCCTGCTGGCTCGCGAAGCACTCAAGCCCCGGGCACGCCTCCGCGATCTGCCGAGCCAGCCGCTCCACGCCGGGGCGCTCCGTCGCATAGTGGCCGGGCAAGATGACCGATAGCCCGGCCTCCCGGGCTGCGAGTTGGTCGTGGAACCGCATTTCACCCGTCACGAAAGCATCCACGCCGGCAGCACGCGCCTCCCCGAGCAGACTACCGCCAGCGCCGCACACAATGCCCACCGACTGCACGGGCCGGCTGCCGAGAATCGCCTCGGCACCCCCGCTGCCTAAGGCCTGGCACACCAGCGAGGCGAAGTCGGTCGGCGCGACGGGGCTTGACAGCGTTCCCCTGCGGCCAACCCCGTCCGCTCCCGGGCCGGCTTCGAGCGGGTAGACGTCGAACGCGGGTTCCTCGTAGGAATGGGCCTGACGCAGTCCCGCGATGGTCGAGCCCAACCGCGCCTTGGGCCCCACGACTCCCAGCCGCCACTCGGCCACCTCCTCGCGGCGTCCCTTCTGGCCCACGGTGGGGCTGGTGGTATCCAGGCCAAAGAAAGTGCCAGTGCCCGTGAGCCGGAAGCTGCATTGCTCGTAGTCGCCGATCACGCCGGCCCCGGCGGCGAAGAGGGCGTCGCTGACCCGGCCCAGATCAGGCTCCGGCACGAAGACCACGAGTTTGCAGCGGGGCGGTGCGGGCTGAAGTTGGAGCGGCGTCACGTTGGCCAGCCCCAGCCGCTCCGCGAGCAGATCGTTGATGCCGCCCCGGGAGTTGTCGTAGGCGGTGTGGGCACTGTAGACAGCGATGCCGGCCCGCGCGAGGCTGAGCAAGACGCGCCCTTCGGCCGACGCTGCCGTCAAACGCTGCACGGGCCGAAAGAGCACGGGATGATGGGTGACGATGAGCTGAACCCCGGCGGCTTTGGCCTCGGCGGCTACGTCGGCCGTCAAGGTCAGGCAGGTGAGCACCCGTTCAACGGCAGCGGCGGGATCGCCCCGCAAAAGGCCGACGGTGTCCCCACCCGCGGCCGGTCCCAGCGGCGCCCGACGCTCCAAGGCTACCAGTACCTCGTCCAGTCGCACGTCGTTGCCTCCCTTCGCCCTAGATCATCGCCCTCTGGCTCACCAGCACGTAAAGCAGAATCGCCCAGAGAATGACGCACCAGGCGCCCAGGGCGACGGCCGTACTCGCCGCTCTAACCATGCCGCCGGACAACACGGCCACCACCGTGGCGATCATGGCGACCAGATTGAAGACCAGCAATAGTTCGAGGCGAAAAAACAAGAAGCATGCCCACTTGCCCGGCCACGGCCAAGGCGAGCCCGAGGCCGACGGCGTAGCAGATACCGCGTGCGGTGGCCAGGGTTCTGCTTGGCCCACAAGGCACCCAGCGGCAGCGACGCCAACAACAGCGTACCGGTTGCCCCGTTCCAAGTCAGGATCACGAAGCACCTCCGCCGGCCCCCGTCGCCGCCCTGGTCATGTCACAGCCGAATCTCGCCCCCCGAGCGGCTTCAGTCTACCCAGCGTTGTGGGGGTGTGCAATCGGCGGTTGGCCTTTGGTTCGCCGCGGCGGCCGGTCGTAGCTTGCCAGGGCGAAGAGCGCGATTGCGAGGGATGCCAGGAAGGCAGCATAGATGCATGCCATGGCTGTGAAGCCAGAATGCAGCGGATCGGGACGAGCGGGGCCCGGATCGTTGGCCATCAGATACCCGATGGTCGTCGCCAGCACCAGAACGCAGCCGCCCAACAGCCGAGCCAACAGTCGTGTACGGTGATGGCCGCGTACATGAGCTATGAGTGTGACGGCTGCTAGAGCGAACAGCAGAAAGAGTGGCGGTGCCAGGCTCGCCGCCAGCCCGACTGCGACCATGGTGAAGCCAATAGTCAGGCCACGCAATTGATGGCAGAGGGAGGGCATGCGGCTGCCGCCAGGGTTGGCTCTGGGGGTGTTCGGGCCGCTTATTGAAAGAAACCGTCGCTA
>CALLZJ010000165.1 GCA_937858435.1 uncultured bacterium | reverse complement strand
GCATTGCCCTCGAAGACAATGGGCTCGGCGGGCGCGGATTGGCCTCGGTCGCGCAGGCGCTGGCGCATCTGATTCATGAACTGCTCGCGCCGTTCCTCGGTGAGCCAGGCGACCTGGAAGGGATGGTTGCCTTCCACCAGGCCGCTCATGTCGTTGTAGATGGCATCGCCCGGCCGGGACAGCAGCCGCGCCGCCGAGTTGCCTTCGCTGAGGATGAGGTGCCCGTCGGTCTCGGAGCAAGGCAGGGCGATGCGGACCGCCATCTGGTCGATGGTGCTGCGGGTGAGGGTATAGGCGCCGCCGATGGTCTGCGAGCCAAGGATGACGTGCATGCCGAAGGCTCGCCCTTGGCGGACGAGGCGGTCAAGCACCAAGCCCGCCTCCTGGCTGAGCCGGTCGTCCTCGGTGAAGAACTCCTGGAATTCGTCAACAATCAGCAGGATGCGGGGCAGAATCAGGCTCGGGTCGGCCTCCCGGGCGGCGGCGATGTCCTGCACGCCCATGGCCCGAAAACGGTCGCCACGCATCTTCAGCTCCAGGTCGAGCCGCTGCAGCACCGACAGCCCGAACTCACGCTCGCTCTCGATGGCGACGACCCGGACGTGCGGCAGCACGTGCGTGGCATACTGCTTGAACTCGACGCCCTTCTTGAAGTCGACGAGGTAGAGTTCGATCTCATCGGGACTGTAATGGAGCGCCAGGTTGGTGATGAGCACGTGGAGCAGCGTCGACTTGCCGGACCCGGTCTTGCCGGCGACGAGCGCATGCTGCGATGTGCCGAGCCCAAGCTGCAGGGCCTGGCGCCGGGTGGCCCCGACGCGGCCCAGCGGCACCACGACTTGCCGGGCACTGCTGGTTTGCCACCATTCCTCGGCCTTCGGCGCGATGAAGTCGAAGGGGACCTCGACGCGCTTGGCCGCCATGGCGGCGGCGCCGACGCGGCGAATGATCTCCGTCTCCTCGGCCTGGGTGGGCGGGGCGTCGAGCGCCAGCGGCAAATCCCCGAAGTCGGGATCGTCCCAGGCGGGCTTGGCGTCGGACCAGTTGAAGCGGACACAGGCAGGGTCGATGTCGCCGACGTTGAACCCGTCCGGCAGTTCTTGCTGGGTGTCCATGGCGACGAGGCTGACCACACCACACCGGGCCCCGCTGGCGATCGTGGAGACCAGCCGCCGGCCGGCGTCGACCGTGAAATTGACCGGGAAGCCGGCAATGACCAGCAAGCGGAAGGGCTCGGCGACCTCGCCAGCCTCGGCGTTGTAGGCCTCGATGGTCGGGTATTGATTGCGGAGATACTTCTGGATGATGCTTTCCATGTGGGCGGTGAGGTCGGCCAGGCGTTGCTCGATGTGGGCCGGCTCCGTCCAGATGCGGTGCGCGACCAGGCTTTCGTCGAAGTCGGCCATGTGCATGAAGGCGGCGAAGTTCTCGCCCAAGCCGACCGGGTCGATGATGGTCAGCTTCACCTTGCCCGGGGGCAAGCTGGTGAGGTAGCGGAGCATGACGGTCTGGAGCAGCTTGACCGATTCGGCCTTGCCTGCCGCGACGCCGGAGCGGAGTAGCAGGTGGCCCGGCGTGGGGAAGGGGACCAGGGCCGGGAGCCGAAGCGTGAAGGCCGATTCCTGCCGAAGCCCGGAATCGACGGGCACGCCGGCCGGTAGGGTGTGGATGTTGACTTCGAGCAGACCGATGCGGACGACGCGCGGAATCTCGGCCGGCGCCGAGCTAGTCATGAGCGTGGTCCAGGAGGGGAAGAGCCGGTCGGCCTCGGCGTTGATTGCGGCGGCGGCACTCCGGGCGCGATCGAGGGCCAGCCGCCAGGCGCCGGCCATCTCCTGGAAAGTCTCGCGCTGGCTTCGAATGATGTCTTCCTTGGCCGCCTCGAACTCCTGACGAGCTTGGGCCAACTCCCGGTCGTGCTTGGTCTTGGCCTGGGTGCGGCGTTCCTCGTGGTTCGTCTCGATGGCGTGACGTTCGAAATCGAAGCGGGCCTGGAGGGCAGCAAGCTGCGGCTGATATTGGTTGGTCACGCGCTTCATCTCATGGATGCGCCGCTTCTTCAGCTCCTCCATCTTGGGTTCGTAAGTGGACGAAGCCTGGTCGAGTTCCTTCTGCCGCTGCTTCTGGAAGCCCGCCACGTGCCGTTTGTAGATGCGTTCGGTCTGCTGGAGACAGGCCTCTTTGAGCAGCCGACCGTCGGCGACGGCCTCGGTCAAGATGGTGCAGACGCGATGGACGAGGAGCTTGGCGGTTTCACGCAGACCGATCCAAATGCCGAAGCCGATGACGAGCCCCGCGCCGCCGCCGGCCAAGGCCGCGAAGACCAGGTCGCCCGTCACCATGCCGACGATGACCACGAGCAGGGCGGCACCGGCCGCCAGGGCCGCGAGCAGCCACCAGCCACGGAAGATGCGGGGCAGCACCAGTCCGCGGAGCCGCTCCACCTGCTGTTCCGCAAGCTTGACGTGCTGTTCCAGGGCCACGAGCGGATCGGGGGGCAGGGGCTGATCGTCCAGCGGAAGAGCGACGTTGACGTCGGCATAACGCACCGGCAGCCGGCACTCGCGGAGGTAACTCTGTGCCTCGGCAATGAAGTTCTGAAACCGCGTCATCGCGCCATGGGTCTTAGTGCTGGCCTCCAGGTGGGTCTGCTTGGCGGCGTTCTTGTTCGCCTCGTACACCATCCGCGTCGACCAGCGTGCATCCTTGAAGGTCTGCTGGGCCGCTTTCTTGTCCGCCTGATACTGATTCTCGATCGACTCCTTGGCCTCGGCAAAGGCCAGCCGCAGCGACTCGTCCTCGGCCGCAATCTCGGCCTTGAGCCGCTCGGTGTATTCGGTCAGGGCCTCGTCGGCCGCCGTCTGCTCCGTGGCCAACTCCTCCTCGATCCGCTTTTGCGTCCGCTCCCAGGTCGACGTCGTCTGGGCCACCCGGCTGTTGTAGACGTTGACCAAAGCGGTCTCGGCCCGAGCCCGCTCCTGGCACGCCGACTTCAGCTCGCGCAGCAGGACCCGCTCCTGGTCGATCAGGGTTGCCGCCGGTGGGGCGGAAATCGCGGTGTCGCTCATCGCCCTGCTCCTCTTGCGCTCGGCATCCCGTGGGCGGCGCGGCCAGGCCGCACCCTCACGTCAGGGCCGAGTCTTGATGGGCTTGTTGCAGCAGGTTCGCTAGTTGCTCCATGGCCTGCCGCGTCTGCTTCACCTGCAACTCGAGATTATCGAGATAAATGCGTTCGAACTCACGCCCCACGGGGTCGTTCCAATGCCGCTGCGTCTCTTCCCACTGAGCCCGCAGCAGCTTGAGCGCCTCCTGAATCTGCACAATGCCGGTGCCAACCGTCATGACGCCCCTCCGGCCGGTTCGACCGAGCTGGGCGGCGGCGGAGCCGCGTCCGGCGTCGCAGTCGTTAGGTAGGCCTCGATCGCCTCGATCTTCTGATCCAGGAAGGCCGTCCCCTTCTCGGCATCGGTGGAGAGAATCACGTTCAGTTGCTGCTTGGGGCCCTCGTAGTCGAGGACCGCCCGTTCGACGAGCGGCTGCCACTTCTTGATGGCAGCGATCTTGCCAACGGCCTCATCCAGCCGCCGCTGGGCCTTGCGGACGTCCTCCTCCTCCGCCGTCGTGTCGACCGGGCGGCCGAAGGTCTTGGACAGCTTACGGCGATTGAGAATCAGCCGCTTCTCGCCGAGTTGTTCCTCACGCTGCCGAGCGAGCCGTTGCCAGGCCTGCAGATTCTCCTGCACCTGATGCAAGGCCCGGCGAATGTCGCCATCCATACTGATGATCGATTCTTCCGCCGTTGCCAGGAACATGATCCAGGCTTCGCGGAAGGAACTCAGTTGTTCGAGGCTGGTCAGGTTGGCGGCCAAGGCGCGTCTCCAGTGCCCAGGCGCAAGGTCGCAACTCCGCGGCCCCTTGGCCATTCCCATGATAGCTGAGACTCTAGCGGCATGCGACCAAGAATTGACTTGAAGCTTCCGGCACCCGGCCGGGCGGGCACTGGGGCGGGAACCGACGTAGGGCGCGTTAGTGGCCGCGGCCTAGGCGGAGGCCTTGGAGGTAAGCGGCAGCAGTTGCTGGGCGGCGTCGGCTGGCACGCCGAACGTCTCACCCGCGGGCCGATTCATACGGCCGGGGAAGACTCCCGCCTGCTGCTTACGGACGTCCTCGATGGTGTAGAACGTTTGTGGGTCGAAGCTCTGAATCAGGGCCACGACGCCCTCCACCTGCTTACGCTGCACGATGGTGAAGATTAGATGGACCGGGCCGGTGGCACCGTTGGCCTGCACGTAGGTCACGCCGTGCATGGTGGCTCGCAGCTTGCGGATGAGCGGCTCGGCATTCTTGTTCGTGATGATGCGAATGAGCTGCGTGCCGATCGCCAGCCGCTCCTCGATGGTGATGCCGAGGTAGACCCCCAGGACGTAGCCGGCCGCATAGGCGACGAAGCACTCGATGCTGTCCAGGTTCTTCATGATCTGGCCAATGGCGAAGAGCCAGATCGACACGACCACCAGCCCGATGATCATCGAGAGGAACTTGAAGCCGCGCGAAACGAAGATGATGCGGACCGTGTCCAACGTGACGACGCTGGTTTCGGCCAGGAAGATCAAGATCGCAAGCCCGAACATGTGAATCCGTTCCTTTCCCAGATCGCGGCCCGGAGCCCAGGTGGCCCATGCCGCTCAGCGGGAAGGGACATAGCCGAGCCGCCGCCCCGACGCAACGGCAGTCGGCGGAGAGCGGTGAGCCGAGCAAGATAGGGAGGAACAAATGCAGCCGGCCCAGCCGGGGAATGGGGAAGGCGGCTGGGCCGGCCTCGCTCGGGGAAAGAGAGCGAAGGGAGTCGATGATGTGCGGAGCGGAGGCTAGTTGCGCGTCACGTCTTGCTGGATCTCGGCCTTCACCCGCTCGGTGAGCTTGAGCACGAAGGCAAGGTCACGCAGGGTGGCCTCGGTGGCCATTCGCTCGTACCGGCTCGCGGTCCGGGGCTGGAGTCGGCCAGTCTCGGGGCTGCCAGTGTGCCGCTTGGTCAGAGTCTGAGTCGCCATGGTTATTCTCCCGTATGGGCTGATTGTTGTTGGGTTGCATTGCGAACGCTGCTTGGAAATGCACGAGCGGTGCCAATCGGCATGCCAATCGGCAGATTCTCCCTAAGTCGCTTTATGGCAAGCAAATAAAGCGATGGGCCAAAGGCTGACCCCTACAGTCCGAACCGTTGCAAGCCATGCAAGACCTACAATCCGATGGCAGAAAGTGCAAAGGCAGGCAATGTCGGCAAACTGAGCGAGGAACTTGAGCCGATTTATCAGATTCAGTCCGAATGTCGGGCGCGGACGTTCAGGACATGTCGAGGAGGCGAGGTTTTTCGAAGGCGACGTAGTCGGCATGCGTCATCTGAATAGAGGTGGCATGGTCGCCGGCATTGAAGTTGATCTCAGCATGCTGCCCCAGCGCAGGGTCGAGGAGCGTGGGCAGATCGAAGAGGCTTCCGAAAGGTGGCACCGCGCCCGGAGCCAGACCGGTGCGTTCGAGCAGTTCCTCCTTCGTCGCAAACCGGAGGCTCTTGACGCCCAGCCCAGCCTGGGTCTTTTTGCTATCCAGCTTGCGGTCGGCGGGCATGACGAGCAGATAGAAGCTCGGTCCCGCCTTCACGACGAGGGCCTTGGCGCCGCTGCCGAGCGACGTGCCCCGCGCCGCCGCCGCCTCCGCACTGGTGTAAACTGGAGCGTGAGTCAGAACCGTGAAGGGAATGCCCGCTGCCCGCAGTCGCTCCGTGAGCCTCTCGAAGACCGGTACCGACATGGACTCTGGCCCCTCTGCCAACTTGCACCCGCTGCTGTTCTAGGCAGGGGAAGCTGACCGGCGGAGAGATTGCCGAAGGGGAGAGCGTGCAGTAATGGAGTTGGGATCAGGCCGCCCGGCGGGTCATCTCGCGGCGGACCGCATCTTCCGGAGCCGTCTCCGTATGGGCCCGACCGCTACCCGTCCGGATGCCCAGCAGCACCAACAGGCGGCGGCGCGCCTCGCGCAGCGGCTCCGCGATCAGCCGGTGGAGCTTCAGCCAGCCCGGGCGCAAGGCCGCTACCTCGGCGGCGGCGGAACCCGGGGCCGGGCCCCCTTGTCGCCAGGCATGCTTGGCCAGGTGATACTTGTCGCCGGCCACGAGCTGATCCAGCAGCCAGTCCCACAAAGGCAGGTGGGCCCAACGGCCACGGGGTCGGCGATAGCAGACCTGGAAGTCGATCAAGTAAGGCCGACCGCCTGGCCCCACGATGATGTTCTCACGCTTGTGCAGGTCGACATAGGCGATGCCCGCGGCGTGCATCCGACGCAGGGTCGCAGCCAGGTCCATGAAGAAGCGCCGGCCGACTCGTTCGTTGGCGGCAAGCGGATGCCCGGGGATGAAGAGCCGGGCCACGGCATGCGGCTGCGGCTGACCTTCAGCCGTGACCGTGCCGCCCAGGGCCGGAATGAGATCGACGTCAGCCAGGTCCTGCAGGGTCGCGGCCTCGCGCTCCGCCAGCCACCGCCCCAGCCACCGTAGCGACAGCCAGCCGACTGGTGCGACCCGATTGAACTTGCAGATCATGCGCGGACCGGACCCGATGTAGAGAGCGGTCGCCGCCCATGAATCATGCTTGAAGATCTCGACCCGCCGGTAGGGCCGGCCGTCGATCTCGATCTTCTCCGGCGGTTCGGCCGCACCCAGCGCGCGAAAGAGCGCCGGACGCGGGGCTGCCTGCCGGCACGTACCCTTGGCCATGAGGTCACCCGCATGCGTGTGTTCCCTCACGAGATCGGACGGAGAATGGCCCCACTTCACCCAGCCGGCCCGGATCGCCTCATCGACCCGGGTGGGCCGTGGCGTAATCGGCAACGTCGACCTGCATTACCAGCAGGACATCGCATCCGAGTCGCGGCGATTAGACGGCGCCTAGGGTCGGGCGGCCAGCTCGGAACCGAGCGGACCCGGCAGCGGCGCGCCGGCGGGCACCTCGGCCGCCTGGTCTTGCCTCACCCGGATGGACTCGGCCAGGTTTAGCCCGACGAAGATGCTGACGCCCGAAAGCAGGCAGGCGACAAAGACGGTCCAGGAGCCGATGCTGGCCAGGAGCAAGATGCCAACCCAGGGCATGGCCAAACCGCGGACGCCGTTGAGGGTGAAGTGAATGCTGTTATAGATCGGCACATCCTCAATAGCCGGAGCGAATTGCACCGAGGCCAAGGCCCAGGAGACCTGGCCGCCACCCTCCGAGATTCCCCGGAGCACGCTGCCGACGAAGATGAGAGCGGGCCACTCGCAAGCCAGCCCCAGAAAGTAGCAAGCCAAGTAACAGGTCATTGCAGTGGCCACCAGCACGCGCAGCATCACGATGCCAAGCCGATCGAGCACCCGCCCCCAGATGGGCGAGCAGACGGCCAGCACGGCCAGCGGCACCACGCCCATGGCGAGGGCGAGAGGTACGGCGTCGAAGTGCAACCGCGTTCGGCACAGCTCCACCACGACGTGGGACGCCATGAAGAACGCCGAACCGTTGAGGAAGAAGCTGAGCTGAAACCAGCGGAAGTCGCGATCGCGGCTGAGCACGTCGCCCACCTGTTTCCAAGCCTCGCGGACCGTGACCGCCGACGCCGCGCGGACGGCTTCCATGGGCCGAATGCGGCCATAGAACCAGCAGCTCCCCAGCCCCGCGACTGCCGTGAGCGGGTAAAGCCAGCGATAGTTGGTCGGGTCATTCCAGCGTTCGTCAACGAGCCAGCCCGCCACCAGGATGGTCAGCACCATGGCAAGGTAATTGCAGAAGAGAAGCTGTCCGACCGCCCGGCCCCGAAAGGCCGCCGGGTAGGTGGCCCGATACATGCTCGACTGGCCCATCTTCATGGCGGAGTAGAGCAGCAGGCAGACGGTCATGAGAGCGGTGAAGCCGTCGGCCGGCCGAAGCCCCGGAATCTGCGTGACCCAGGGCACGGCGAGAAGCGGCAGACTGCCACCGAAGTTCATGGCCATGACCAGGCGCTGCATGCCCCAGCGGCGGCCCAGGCTAGCCCAGAGGGAACCGAGAAAGGCACCACAGGGGAAGGCCGCGAGCAGAAGCGCCAGGTGGCTCGGCGAAGCCTGGAGGCAGGTCTTGGCCACCACCAAGGAGGCGTAGGCGATCATGCCGCCATGGACGCCGCTCAGCAGGTTGAAGCCGCTCTCGTACAGGAGATTGCGGGCGATCTGGGCCTCGGCGTCTGGTCCACTGGCACCCGTGGGGGTCAGATTCGACGTGGCCGATGACAATACCGCTGACACCAGGAGAGACCCGTGGACCAAGGAAGCCGTTCGGCCCTGGGGAGCCGGGCGCAAACGGACATTATAGACAACCGGGGCCCGGACGAACCGGCAACCTCGCCCCCGACCTCCGGCAGCGATGCCCCGGCATCCTGCCGCTTTCCACAACTGGCCCGTTGACAGCGACGCTCCCAACAGCGAGAACAGAGAAGTTGACACCCGCCACTTCTCCCGCAAGGAGCCCACCATGCATCGTCGCACCTTCCTCGCTCGCTCGGCCGCCCTGGGTGCTGCCGCCTCCACGCCGCTGCTGGCTCCCGCTGGCGCGGCCCCGGGGCCGAGGCGCGACGACAAGGTTCGCATCGCCCTGGTCGGCTGTGGCGGCATGGGCAACGCCCGCCTCCGCGACGTCGTCCGCCTCGCTGACTTCGAGGTCGTCGCCCTGTGCGACCCCGACCCCCGCCAGTTCGAACGCTCGATGACCCTTATCAAGAACGCCCAGCGCGACACCGCCAGCGTCAAGACCTACGAAGACTACCGCAAGATGTACGACGACCTCAAAGACCTCGACGCCGTCGTCATCGGTACCCCCGACCACCATCACGCCCCCGCCACCATCGCCGCCTGCCATGCCGGTAAGAACGGCGGCGGGCTCGACGTCCTCTGTGAGAAGCCCCTGTCCCACAACATCGTCGAGGGGCGGCGCATGGTCGAGGCCGTCCAGCGCCAGAAGCGCGTCTGCCAGGTCGGGACCCAGCAGCGCTCGGGCAAGCATTTTCAAAGTGCCGTCGCCTACGTCCAGTCCGGCAAGCTGGGCCACGTCTACCTCTGCCGGACCTGGATCACCAACAACACCGCCCCCGCCGGCTGTGGCACTCCGCCCGACGTGGCCAGCCCGCCGGCGGGCGTCAACTATGACCTCTGGCTCGGGCCGGCCCCCGTCCGCCGCTTCAACCCGGCCCGCTTCCACGGCAACTTCCGCTGGTTCCAGGACTATGGCAACGGCCTCTGCAACGACTGGGGCGTCCACCTCAACGACATCATCCTCTGGGCCATGAAGGTCGAGGCTCCCCTCGCCGTCGCTGCCACCGGAGGCAAGTTCGAGATGCAAGACAACAGCGACACCCCGGACACGCTCGACATCACTTACGAGTACCCCGGCTTCATCCACATCTACACGGTGCGGCGCGGCCGGGTCCATGGCGGCTTCGGCGGCCGTGGCCATGGCATGGAGTTCGTCGGCACCAAGGGCACGCTCACGCTCGATCGCGGCGGTTGGGTCGTCACGCCCGCCCCGGACAGCGACCTCGAACCCGCCCGCAGCGGCGGCTCGGACCAGGACTGGCCCCACGTGCAGAACTTCCTCGCCTGCATCCGCAGCCGGGAAACCCCTGCCTCCGGCATCGAAGCCACCCACCGGGCCACCTCCACGTGCCACCTCGCCAATATCAGCTACAAGACCGGCCACAAGATCTTCTGGGATGCCGCCAACGAACGCTGCTACCGCGGCTATGACCCGGTCAAGAAGCAGTTCGTCCACGAAGATACCGAGGCCAATGCCTACCTCTTCCGCGAGCCGCGCCCCGGCTGGCGCATGGAGTAGCCCGCGTTCCGCGGCCCCCAGCGCCGCCTGGCATTGATTCCTTGCAACCGCCGCCGCCGTGCGGGACAATGAACCTCTGTTCCTACCACCCAGGTCCGAGGTGGCCATGCCCGCGAAGCCCGAGCTGGAGCATCTGGTCCAGGAGTGGCGACGCCGCCGCGACCTGGGGGAAGAGGTCGCGCCGGAAGAGTTGTGCCGCGACTGCCCCGAACTGTGCGAGGCGCTGCGCGAGGCCGTCGCGGGTGACGATTCCACCCTACCCAGCGCTGGAGCCCAGGCCGCCCAGCGCACCGCCCTCGTCGGTGGCGGCGACCGCAAGTTCGACCTGCATTCGGTCTACATGAGTCTCGGCCAGCACGGTCGTGGCGGACTCGGCGAGGTCTATCTGGCGCAGGACCTCGACCTCGGCCGTCAGGTCGCCGTCAAGTTCCTCAAGGAACTCCATCTCGGCAATCCGGAGACCCGCCAGCAGTTCCTGCTCGAGGCGGAGATCACTGGCCAACTGGACCATCCGGGGGTCGTGCCGGTCTACGGCTGCGGTCAGATGGGCGATCAGCCCTTTTACGTCATGCGCTTCGTCTCGGGGGGCACCCTCGAAGCCGCCATCAAGGAGTGTCAGCCCCGGCCCACCCTGAGCCAGCTCAAGCGGCTGATCGGCCATCTCCGCTCGGCTTGCGAGACTGTGGCCTATGCCCATAGCCGCGGCATCGTCCACTGCGACATCAAGCCCGGCAACATCCTCCTGGGCAAGTATGGCGAGACCCTAGTGGCCGACTGGGGCTCCGCCATCCCCATCGAACGAGACGAGCGGGCCAAGGCCAGCGGGGAGAAGACGGTCCGCGCCATCAAGAGCGGCGACCTCAGTACGTCGACCTCCTCGACGCGCCCCTGGACCCCGGCCTACATGAGCCCCGAGCAAATCCCCGACAGCCCCTACCCCATCGGGCCGGCTAGCGACGTGTTCAGCCTCGGGGCCACGCTGTACCAGGTGCTCGTGGGGCACAATCATCTCCACGGCCTGTTCCAGCAGGGCACCCCCAACCATGAGGAGCTGTACGCCTGGATTCGTGCCGGCAAGGCGCCGCCGCCGCGGCAAGTCCATGCCGACGTGCCGCCCGCTCTCGATGCGATATGTCGCAAGGCTATGGGGCTGACCCCGGCCACTCGTTACCGCTCCGCCTTGGAAATGGCGAACGACCTCGAAGCCTGGCGCACGGACAGCCGGGTCTCGGTCTATCGGCTGCCGGCTCTGGATCGTGCCCTGCGCTGGGCCCGCCGGCACCGCGCCTGGTCGGCCGTCGCTGCCACGCTCATGCTCGTGGCCGTGGTAGGTGGGTTCACGGCCTCGGCCTTCTTCCGCCAGGCCGCCCGCACGGAAAACGAGCTACGCGCTGCCACGGTCACGGCCAACGCCCGCCTCGCCGCCGAGATGCTCGCCTACGAGATCGACCTGCGCTGGCACGTGCTCGAACGCAAGGCCCTCGATGCCGAACTCCGGCAGTGGCTCCGAGACCTGCCGCCCCCCGGCCCGCCCTCCACCGACCCGCCCAATCCTAGGCTCCAGGCCTGGCTCGATCAGTGCAAGCGGAAGACGGCCGTGCTCGACGCCCATAGCTGGATGCTAGCCACGAACGAAGCCCGGCTCGTGGCCCGGGTGCCCAACCCAAGCCGGCCCACCTTCGATCGCGCCTACCGCTTCCGTGATTACTTCCATGGCCGGGGCAACGACCTCCCCGAGAACGACCCCGCGGTTCCCACTCTGCCGCCCATCCGCCAACCCCATCGCTCCGTGGTCTACCGCAGCGATTCGGACGGCGGACTGCTCATGAACTTCACCGTGCCGGTCTGGGATGGCCAGCCGACTTCAAGCGGCCAGTCCACGCCGGACGTGATCGGCGTCCTCGGCATGACCATGCAGGTGGCCACGCTCGCCTCACTGCAGCGTCTCCTCGGGGCCGATCAAGAAATGGTCCTGGCCGACCTGCGCCAGACGCCGCTCCGCACCCCGGCTCAGCGCGGCCTGATCGTCCACCATCCCCAATTGACCGTCGCCAAGGACCTGGTGTTTCTCGAAGGCGATCAGCTTGCCCGCATTCTGGAATGGCATGACGAGCAACGCCGCCGCTGCGGGCTGGAGTCACGCTCGGAGATGGACGCCGGGCCCCGTTCCCCCGTGTCGGTCGAGCCCTTGCATCTTCTTGCCTATCGCGATCCCGCCCGGGACCATGCGAACATCGGCGCCGCCGTGGTGATGCCCGTCTTTGTCCGTGGGCGGGGGGAGGGCGAACTTCTCGACACCGGCCTGATCGTCATCGCCCATCAGAAGCGTTAGGGACAGGCTGACCTAGCCCCACGCACTCCCCATCAGGCCGGCCCAGGGCAGCACACCCAGGAGAACGGCAACAGCCAGCAGCAGTGCCTCCCGAGCCGACCAGCCGGGCAAGGGACGCTGCGGCATGACGCCGTGCCAGCCGCGGGTTTGCCAGGCCTGGGCGACGCGCTCGGCCCGGTCGAGGCCATGCAATAACAGCGAGCCCGTGGCGACGGCTGCGGTGCGCCAGCCATGTCGGTTGAAGCGGTTGCGGAAGCCGCGGGTTCTCAGGGCCAGCCGGAGCCGCTGGAGTTCGAGTTCGAAGAGATGGACGTAGCGGATGGTGAGTCCGACGAGGGCCACTCCCTGGCGGGGCAGGCCAAGCCGAGCCAGCCCGGCCAGCAGGTCTGAAAGCGGCGTCGTGGTCGACAGCAGCCAGACGGCATTGAACATGGCGAGCATTTTGCCAAGTAGGAGCGCCGCCAACTCGCAGCCCCGGGGCGACCAGTGCAGTCCCACGGCCTGGACGTAGGGCCCGGGCCCCGTAAGCGGCAGCAAGAGGACGACGGCCAGGGCCAGGAGGGTCAAGCTCGCCAGCCGCCGGGCCCATTCCCGCCAGTCCGGGGCCAGGAACGCGACGGCGACGGTGCTCACCCCCGCCGCCAGGGCCACGCCCCGCCAGTCCGGACACAGGCCAACGCCGAACACCACGACCGCCAGGGCCGCGAGTTTGGCCCGGGGATCGAGCCGGGCTCCGAGGGCCCCCGGCACCTGGGTAGGTTCGCTCGCCATCATTTCAGTATAATTGACCGGTGATAAGGATGTGCTCGTCCCTTTCTGGCCCATTACGAGCCTTTGCGATCATGCCCAAGGAACGCCTGCGCCCGATGCAGATCATCGTCTTCGCGCTCTTGCAGAGCTTGTTGTTCTTTGCCCTGATTGCGGCCTTTATCGCGGCCAACAGTGGCCCAAGGCCGGCCCTGCCCGTGAGTGACGAAGTGCTGCGCTATGCCCTCTTGGGCATCACCGGCCTGTGCGTGGTGCTTAGCCTGGTCATCCCCCGTTGGCAGGTGAAGTCCGCCATCGACCGCATAGCGGCCGGCACCTGGCGAGCTCACCCGCACATAACCCAACTGTACGGGGATCAAGATGGCGACGACGCCAAGTTGGCCTCGGTCTATCAGAGCCAGCTCATTGTGGGCTGTGCTCTGCTCGAAGCGCCAGCAGCCGCGGGGGCAGTATTGACCCTGGCGACCGGTAGCCTTGAGCCGCTGATCGTGACAGCCATCCTGTTTGGTCTGATGCTGCTCCGCTTCCCCCTGTCGGGAACCGTGAGCCATTGGCTCGACGCCCAACGTGGGCGGATTGAGGCCCGGCGGCTGGAGCTGCCTGGCGCCCGTTCCTAGTCGAAAGTAGTCGGGAGCCAGGGGCTCCCCCATCCAAGAAAAGAAGGATGCATTGAACGTCATGTCCGAATCCGAACGCTCTGTCCATTCGATTGCCATTTTCGTGGATTTCGAGAACCTGGCCCTGGGCTTCCAGGGCCGGCGCGATCGCTTCGATATCCAGCGTGTGCTCAAGCGCATGGTCGAAAAGGGCAAGATCGTCGTCAAGAAGGCGTATGCCGACTGGAATCGCTACGCCAGCTACACCTCCGCGCTGCACGAGGCGGCCATCGAACTCATCGAGATTCCCACGCGGGCCCAGTCGGGCAAGAACTCCGCCGACATCCGCCTGTGCGTCGATGCTATGGACCTGGCCTATTCCAAGGACCACATCGACACCTTCATCATCGTCTCGGGTGACAGCGATTTCTCTCCGCTCGTCTCCAAGCTCAAGGAGTTGGGCAAGCACGTGATCGGCCACGGCATGCAGGGTTCGACCTCCGACCTGCTCCGTGACAACTGCGACGAGTTCATCTACTACGAAGACCTGGGCGACGAAGTGGCGGACCTGCCCCACATCGATCCCAATCTCCCCGAGCAGAAGAAGAAGGCCTTCGCCTTGCTCATGGATTCGCTCAACGCTCTCCGCCGTGAGAACAAGAGCGACCTGTGGTCGTCCATGATCAAGGACACCATGAAGCGGAAACGCCCGAGTTTCAACGAAACCTACCACGGCTATTCCAGCTTCAGCCTGCTCCTGGAAGATGCCGAGCGGCTGGGGCTGATCGAATTGGCCAAGCACCATCGCAGCGGCACCTATGTCGTCACACGGTTTGGCGACGAACTGAAGCAGCCGGCCCGACCGACCGTCGCGGATCGGCGGCCGCGGCGTCGCAGCGAGGGCTCCGAGCCTCGGCCACGCCGGGCGATGACGGGCGTGTCGGGCGATCCACTGCCGCCACGTCCCCGCCGCCGCACCGTCGACGTGGCCAGCCCGACGGCGGGCTCGGCTCCCAGCTCCGCGAACGATCCCCGCCGGCGACCCGAACTGGCCGACGACGAACCGCCCATGCCCCGGCGCCGCCGCGAGCCCCCCGAGTTGCCGTCGCTGCTCAGCGAACGGCCCGCGCCCGGTGAAGCGCTGCCCGCCCAGGAGCGGCAGCCGCTGGAACGTCCGCCGCTGGCCCGTCCCTTTGGCTTCATGTCCAACCCGCCCGCGCCACCGCCCGAGCGATCGGTCGGCGAACGGGCTCCCATGGAACGCGGCGAGCGCGGCGGCGAGCGTCTCGGCAGCCCACTGAGCCGGCCGCCCCGCCGTGCCGAAGGTGAGGAGCCGCTGCCCCCGCGGCGGCGGGCCCCGCTCCCCGACCCGGAGGCATCGGCCGAACGGCCCCCACGCCAGAGCGAACCGGCCGTCGCCCCGCCGGCTTTGCCTCCCGCGCCGGAACCGCCGCCCGCTCCCCAGGTGCCGCCCCGGACCTTCGGAGCCGGTATTCTGGATGACTGAGGCCGCCAGCCCCGCGCAGCCATGAACGCACCGGCCAAGAACGCTGCCGCCCTGGCCCCGCCCACGCTGGCGGGGCAGGTGCGCTCCTTTCTCGGCATGATCCGATTCAGCCACACGCTTTTCGCCCTGCCGTTCGCGCTGGCCGGCGCCGTGCTGGCCTGGCGCGACGTCGGCTTCCGCTGGCTCGATCTGCCCGGCCTCATCGTCTGCATGGTCCTGGCCCGCTCGGCAGCCATGGCGTTCAATCGGCTCGTGGATCGGCGTCACGATGCCGCGAACCCACGCACGGCCCAGCGCCACCTGCCCACGGGCCAACTATCTGTCCGAGCCGTCGCGGTGTTCTTTGCCCTGTCCGCGGTGGGATTCGTGCTCTCGACCTTGCACTTCTGGGTCTGGAACGACAATCTCTGGCCCTTTTACCTATCGGGGCCCATCTTGCTGTTCCTGTGTGGCTACTCGCTGGCCAAGCGGTTCACGAGCCTATGTCACTGGTGGCTGGGTGCCGCGCTGGCGCTGGCCCCCGTGGCGGCCTGGCTGGCCCTCACGGGCAGCGTGGCCTGGGCCCCCGTGGTCCTCGGCGCGGCGGTGCTCTTCTGGGTGGCCGGCTTCGACATCCTCTATGCGACCCAGGATGCCGACTTCGATCGCGCGGCCGGACTGTTCAGCGTTCCGGCCCGGCTCGGCGTGCCGACCGCGCTGCGCGTCGCCCTCGCCTGCCATGTCCTCATGTTCGCTCTACTGGTGTCCCTGATCTGGCTGGGGCCATTGGGGCCGGTCTACGCGCTCGGGCTCGGTGCTATTGGCCTCCTCTTGGCCTACGAGCACTGGCTCGTCCGCCCCGACGACCTGACCCGAGTGAACGAGGCCTTCTTCCTGGTCAATGTGGTCATCAGTCTGGGGCTGTTCGGGCTGATTCTGGCCGACGTGCTGCTGGCACGAGCCGGGTAGACCTTACGACTAGTGGCCCTTCTGTTCCTTCTGCATTTCCAGTTCAAGCAGGGCCTTGGCGGCGGCGATCTCCTGCAACCGTTCGCCGCTGACCTCCGGATAACGCAGCTTCAGCCCCTGGATGGCACGGACCACGACGCTGGAGACGATGGCCCGGGTGATCCACTTGTTGTCGGCGGGGACGACGTACCAGGGGGCCCAGCGGGTGCTCGTTTCGCGGAGGCATTCCTCGTAGGCCTCTTGATACTTGTCCCAGAATTGGCGTTCGTGAATGTCCGATGGTGAGAACTTCCAGTGCTTCTGCGGATCGTTGATGCGGGCCAGGAAGCGCTTGCGCTGCTCTTCCTTGGAGAGGTTGAGGAAAAACTTGAGGACTATGGTGCCGTTGCGGACGAGATGGCGTTCGAAGTTGTTGATGTCGTTAAAGCGCTTGTCCCAGAACTTCTTGCCGCCGCCGCCGCCCGGCAGCCGCTGGGCCGCGATCAACTCCGGATGAACGCGGACGATGAGGGCTTCTTCGTAATAGCTGCGGTTGAAGATGCCAATGCGGCCGCGCTCCGGGAGGGCGAGCGTACACCGCCAGAGGAAGGTATGTTCGAGTTCCTTGGCCGAGGGATGCTTGAACGACGTCACCTGGCAGCCCTGGGGATTGACGCCGGACATGACGTGCTTGATCGTCCCGTCCTTGCCGGCGGAGTCGAGGGCCTGGAAGATCAGGAGGACGGCCCAAGAGTCGGCGGCATAAAGCAGTTCTTGGGAGGCGGCCAGATCGCTGACGTCCTGGCTGAGGAGTTGCTCGGCCACGCGGCGGCGATCCTTTTTGGGCACGGACTCGTCGCCCGCCCAACCGGGATCGTGGTCCTTGAGGCGGAACTTCGCGCCAGGCTCGACCCGGCAACTGGCGATAATCTCGTCGATGCTGTGCATGGGCATGGGTGCAGTCCCCAGAGCGCGAGAAAGCGTGGTGAACGGGGTCGCCTCCAGGCTATCACAGCTTCGTGAGTCCCGCGACGGAAAAGGGCCGGTGACAGGGCGGCGTCACTGGAAGGCAAATGGGCACAGCCCTCCCCGAAGGGAGGGCTGCGCGGGTTGCTCAGGGGGAAGACGCGGGCTGACTAGTCCGCAGCCTTCGGCATCGGGGCAGCGGCCGGAGCCGCGGTGGCGGAGCTGCCGCAGCAGCTATCGCACGTGTTGCAACCGCAGTTGCGATGGAACAGGCCCCGGAGGCGGTCACCCAGGCTCGGGCCGCACGGCTCGCACACGGGGACGCGGCAGAGCACGCGGCGGCAGACGTTCTCGGTCACCTGCACCGGCACCCGCTCGCAGACCGTCACCGGCACCTGCTTACGGATTTCCTGGCGCTCGATGCGGCAGGTCGTGACCTGCTTCTGCTCGACCACCTCTTCCTGCACCATCTTGCAGACCTTCACGGTCCGCATTTCCTTCTTGGGCACCCACACCTTGCGGCAGATCGTCTTGCCCGGGAGCTGTTCCGTGTAGCAGACGGTCTCGCCACGGACGCGGCGGGCGCAACCCGTGCACGGGTCCACGCAGCAGGTGTCGGGCAGGCGGCAACGACGGGTGACGGTCCGACCCGGGCACTGAACCTGCTCGGTGACCCACTCGCCCACGCACACTTCAACCTGCTTCTCTTCCCACACCGGCTTGCAGACGATCTTCTTGACGTCGACCGTCTTGGTGTCGTAGACAGGCTTGCACACCACTTCCACGACTTCCTTCATGACCTGCTTCTGCACCGTCTGGTAGCAGCAGCGGGTCCGCTGCTCGGTGACGGTCTGCCACTGCAGGCGGTGGCGCACGCGGTAGTTGCCGCAGGCGTCGCCACAGCCGGAGCCGCACGGGGCGCTCCAGGCGGTCGTGGTGCTACAGCCGCACCCGCCGCCGGCCAGCACGACGTTCTCGGACGCCACGAAGGCGACCAAGGCCGTCAGGGCCGTTGCCATGATCTTCAGATGCATTCCCATTCTCCTGACAGATACCTGTGCGCCGGCGGCGCTCTGCTCTCCCTGAGCAGTGTGATGCGCGCCCGCGGGCGAACGCTGAACTATTGCCGCGCTCGCCGCACCTGCAAGACGAATCGCCCCCGAACCGGTCGGGTCGCCCCCGCCGGAACTGGTTTTCGCCGACTTTCTGGCCTGGATTCGCTCGTCGGCACAATCGGCAGCCGCCCCCGCCGACCCGCCCCCACCGGCCGCTTTTCGCTCAAGTCGGCCGCAGCTTACTTCCCCGTCCCCACGGTCAGCAGTACCGGCGGGCCACTATGAGCGATCTTCACCACGAAGTTCACCGGGCGCGGGCGTTCGAAAAGCTCGGCGTCAGAAATGTCGCCGG
>CALLZJ010000164.1 GCA_937858435.1 uncultured bacterium | reverse complement strand
CCAAGTGGGACGAAACCCGTTACTCGGAGTACCGGGAAGCCAAGGATGAGCGTGGGCTGCCCATGAAGCCAGAGGACAAGGCACGGAAGTTTGGCTATTACGAGACGCCCAGGCCCATTCGCGTTTTCGACGAACGGTCCGAGCACGACCGGCTCCGCTTCCCGGCCGCCCTGCTGGAAGGACTCGGCGACGGCTGGCTCGAGGTGCGCGTCAACTGCCGTTCGCACTCCCAGTACCTCGGCGTCCACAAACGCGACCTCTACATTCTGGACAACGAGGCCAACTTCTACCTCAACTTCCTCAAGGGCGCGACCGGCATCTGGTTCTTCATGGTGCTCGCGGTCACCTTCGGCGTGATCTTCAGTACTTACCTCAACGGCCCCGTGAGCTTGATGCTCGTCTGGCTGCTCCTCATCTTGGGTCAGCCGGCCCTGCGCGATTTCGTCTCGACGCAGACGCGGCCGGAAGACATGACCAATCCGGGCGGCGGTCCACTGGCTTCCGGCACACGCATCCTCACGCGCGAGGCCATGACCACGCCCCTCCCGGAGACCCGGGCCAACATCGTCCTGCAAAGCGTCGATACCTACGCCTTTCGCCCCTTCTTCCAGGCGCTGTATCGCTTCCTGCCCGACGTGGGGCAGTTCCAGCGTTCCCACTATGTGGCCCAGGGCTTCGACATCCCCAGCGATGAGCTGGCCGTCAGCTTCGTCTTGCTCTTGCTCAACGTGCTGCCCTACTTGCTCGTTGGCTTCTTCTTAATCAACGTGCGCGAGATCGCGGCCTAGGGCCGCCGTGCTCGGAGGGTTCGTTATGGCCGCGCGTCCTTTCGCCGCCACCCGGCAACGCAAGCTGATCTTTCTGGGGCTGATTCTGCTCCTGTTCTTCGGTCTCATGGTGCACCGGCGCGTGCTCCAGGCTTCCGCCATCGAGAACAGCCTGCAGGAGAACAATCTCGGCGCCGTGGACCGCGGCGGCCCGACCACGCGCTTCGGCCGGGCCACCTTCCGGGGACCGCCCGTTTGCGGCCTGTGGTGGGAAGCCCGCAATGCTCAGGCCCGCCACGACTTCGAACAGATGGAACTGGTTATCCGGGCCCTGACCAAGCTCCAACCTCACTTCAAGGAACCCTGGAAATACGAAGCCTGGAACCTGGCTTACAACGTCGCCGTCGAGTTCGACGCCATCAAGGACAAGTACTTCTACGTCACCGAAGGCATCCGCTGGCTCGTCGAGGGTGAGCGCACCAACCGGGCCCGCATCTTCGACGGCGCGAAGCTGGTCGAAGTGGGCGATCCGCGCATGCGCGAGGACATCGCCTACTACACCCAGGACAAGATGATGGTGTCGGACGAGAACCAGATCTACCGCATTCTGCTGCACTTCAGTTGCATTCCACCGGAACGCCGTGACCCTGGTCGTCTCAAGAGCAACCCACGGGAAATGGCCGAGTTCAAGGAGGCGTACCCACAACTGATGCGCCGGATTCAGGAATACCGGTATGTGCCCGAGGGCTCGGCCGACGTCCTGGAACGCGAGTTGCTCAAGCTGTTGACCGACTACCCCGACATTCCTGCCCTTTACCCGAGTCCGAGCGACGTGCGGGTCGGACGGTCCGAGCCGAGTAAGCCCTTCCCGCTCTGGCCCGAAGAGCACCGGCCCGCAAATCCGAGCGTCGAGTTGAATCAGAACACGTTCAACATCTCCATCCCTTGGTACGAATTTGCCTTGGAGCCGCTGCCGCCCACTCCCTGGGAAGTGAAGGCCGGCATGCCGCTCAAGGACCCCCGCTTGATCCGGATGCATTCGGGCAAGGACGAGTTGATCTTCCGCGCCAACCCGGCCCGGTCCAAGAGCCTGCAAGCCCGAGAATACGGCAAGGACGGCTGGGACGATCTCGCCCAGGAAGCTTGGGTGCAGGCCCACGAGATGTGGCTCAAGTTCGGCCAAGCCAACGGGCTGGAGCGGCCCTGGGAAGAACTGGACGTGCTGCGGATGCGTGGCAATCTCTACTACATGCAGTACCCCGAGTATGCGGGACCAGGCAAGCCGCCGCCCGAATACCTCCGTGACAATCCCGAGCTGCACGAACGGGTGACCAAGAGCTATCTAGCCTTCCTCGAGTTGAAGGCCCTCATGTCGGCCCGCAGCGCTTGCCGGTACGACTACTGGCTGCTGACGGCCGAAACCTGCCGCTCCGATGATTTCCGCCAAGCGAGCCGCTACTGGCACCAGGCGTCTCAGTCCCGGTCGGACCTGGAGATCGCCATACGCGACTATGACGCCAGCATGCGTTACTGGCGCAAGTTGCTCGTCGAGTCTCGACCGCTCCCAACGATCGAAAGTATGGGTTTTCGCATCCATCAAGCCTGCTTGCCCGGCATCGCCAGTACGTTGGCCCTGCTCGACTTCAAGGCCGTGCAGCCGTCTCAGTATGGTGCCGAAGAGCAAGTGCAGGAAGAACTGGTCCGCTTGGAAGACGAGATGCTCCGGACCAAGGCACGCTATCGGGGCGGCGACGTCCTGCTGGGCCACAGCCCCCTGTGGTTGATCCGTGAAATGTCGGCCAGCTTCCTCCAGGCCCCGGCTGCGGGTACGCCCGCCGTTTGGCTCGTCATACCGCCCCGAGGCCTCTCGATCGACGTCATCGAAGACGGCATCGAACGCCAGGCCGGGGCCTTCGAGGAGTATGTCCTTCCCAGCATCCGGCTCCGCATGTCCACGCGCGATCGGCAGCTCAACCGCGCCCCTCGGACCGACGTCACCCCCGAGATGCTCAAGCCGAAGCAGGCGGAGCCCGACGAGACCATCCCCGTCCCGCCCCGCTAGCCGCCCTGGCCTAAGGGGCGCCTAAATTGGCCGCCTGCCTGAACCTTGCTAACCCTTCGCTCCGCTAGTCGGGGCGAAGGGTTCTTCATCTTTTTGCCAAATTTCCGTCCCAGGGCTGTTTCGCTTCCCTGGCTTTGCGCCATGTAGGGGGAAGAAGGACACAGCCAATCCAAGCAATGAAGCGACGGCAACCCTCTGGAAAGCGCGAACCATGAGCAAGCTGAACGTGGCCAAAGCGGTCAAGAACAACCCGATCTATGCCTGGAGCACCAAACCCCGCTGGGGTGAGCGGTTCTATCAAGTGTGCAAGGAGCTGGGCTATGCGAATTTGACTCCGACCCCCGAGATGTTCGCCGAGGCGGTCTTCAACTGGCAGAAGAAGCAGGCCGGCCTCGATGCCGACGGCATGCTTGGCCCCAACAGTTGGAAAAAGCTCGAGCCCAAGACCCGCTACAGCCTCGATCTCGGCGTGCCGCTCCCCGACTGGATCTCCGAGATGCCCTATGGCTGGAAGCCGGACGTCCCCGACCAGCCGCTCAAGAATGGCGTCACCGACTTGCTCGACGCCAAGATCGCGGAAGACCCCTCCTTCGCCACGGCCTTGACCAACGCCGGGGTCTTCATCGCCTCACAAATCCTCGGCAACCTCAAGAAGCTCCATAAGGTCGATCGCTTCTTCGCCAGCAACCTCGTCCAGCCGCTCATCTGGGCCTTCCAGGGCAACACCGGCGACGACTGGGACAAGATCCTATTCGGCCTGGGCCTGTTCCCGCCCTTGACCGTGGCGGCCGGCGCCGTCGGCATCTGGAAAGGCATCCTCGACGACAAGGTCATGAACCAGCACAAGCAGGTGCTGGCCGACGAGCCCGCCCATCTGGGCAAGGCGATCTACCCCGTCGTCACCTACCCCGGCTCGCCTGGTCCCACGATCAAGGCCCAGACCATCGCCTCGAGGGGCGGCATCGTCTGGAAGCACCCCAACGGCCTCTGGGTCTACATGAAGCTCGAAAGGAAGGGCAAGCCCATCCTCGTGTGCGACTATCAGCCCAAAAAGGCGGAAATGATCTGGGGGCCGGAACTGCCTCTCAAGTACGAAGGCGACGGCCAGTTCGCCTGGCGGTCCCACAAGGGCGGCTTCTAGCCCCCAGCCGATCGCTGGCGGTGCCACTCCCAGGCCGTGCGGATGATCTCGTCGATCTCCGTGTAACGAGCCCGCCAGCCGAGGGCCTGCGCGGCGGCGGCCGTGCTGGCGACGAGGACCGGTGGATCGCCCAGCCGCCGTGGTCCGATCTCCACGGGGATGGCCCGGCCCGTCACGCGCTCACAGGCCGCGATGATCTCTCGGACTGAATGGCCACGACCCGTCCCCAGGTTCAGACAGAGCCCACGCCCTGGCTGCATTTGCGTCAGAGCCAGGGCATGGGCCTCGGCCAGGTCGTCCACATGCAGGTAGTCGCGGATGCAGGTGCCGTCCGGCGTCGGGTAGTCGTCGCCAAAGATGCGCACCGAATCCCGTTGGCCCAAGGCCGTCTCCAGGACAAGCGGGATGAGGTGAGTCTCGGGGCTGTGAGCCTCGCCCAGGCCACCGCCCGGAGCGGCACCGGCAGCGTTGAAGTAGCGGAGAGCCGCATAAGCGAGGCCATAGGCCGCGGCATAGTCCGCCAGAGCCCATTCAATCGCCAGCTTGGTCCGGCCGTACGGGTTGATGGGCTCCTGGGGATGATCCTCGGTCAGAGGAGTGAATCGTGGGTTGCCATAGGTGGCACAGGTGCTGGAGAAGACCAGCCGGCGCACCCCGACGGAGCGCATGGCTCGCAGGAGTCCGAGCGTGACGGTCAGGTTGCCGAGGTAGTACATCTCCGGCTCCTGGACCGACTCGCCAACCTGGGCAAGCGCGGCAAAGTGCATCACCGAGTCAATCTGGCGATCCCGAAGGATTGCGGCGACTGCAGGCACGTCGGCCAGGTCGGTGACGTGGAGCCGATCGGCCGGCACGGCCCAGGCATGGCCCCGAGACAGGTTGTCGATCACCCAAACTTCATGTCCCTGCCCCAGGAGCCAGCGCACCGCGTGGCTGCCGATGTACCCCGCTCCGCCCGTCACCAGAATTCGCATCGCTAGCGCCCCGTTCCATCAAGCCGGTTGAAACCGATCCACTCCGGACAGCATCTCAGAAACCAGAGCCCGGCGGACGTGCCCCAGAGCTTGAATCTGCCTCTCTTGTTCAGTAGCCAGATGTTGGACAGCCTGAGCCATTCCGATCGGACAGCAGACGTAAACAACTGAGGGCACGTGCTTTAAGTCACATGACTAGTTCGCCTTGACGGCGCCGATTCGCGAGTTAGAATCTGTACATCCGTCTCGCACCACGTTGCCGGGAGCGTACTTGAGAAAAAAGCAGAACCGCCGACTTTTTTTGCGGCAAACTGCAACTTCTCTCCCGGTGTGGCGTATAGTGTAGTGGTCAGTGCCTGGGAAGCGGAGGCTTCCATCCACCTGCCCTCGAAAGGGAAAGGATGCCATCCCATGCTCGTTCTAAGCCGTCGCCCCAAAGAAAAGATCGTCTTTCCGACGCTCGGCGTCAGCCTCACCGTGGTTGACGTCAAGGGGAACACGGTGCGGTTGGGCATCGATGCGCCCGGCGAGGTCCCAGTGCTCCGTGATGAACTCTTGCCCCGCGAGCTGTCCCGCTCCTTCCGGGAACAGGACCTGTGCCTGGCCAGCTCCTGATGCGGCAACAACCTTCCGGTCGCGGCCAGCCTCGGGCTGGCCGTTTGCTTTTTGCCCACCCTAGAACAACCGAATCCCACCACTAGAGGCACCGGGCGTGACGGCCATTCTGTTTGATATCGACGGCACCCTGCTCAACACGGGCGGCGCAGGCAAGTTGGCCATGCAGAACGCACTCCGCTTCGCTTTTGGGCTCGACCAGATTCACGATGGCGTCCCCTTCGCCGGCCGCACCGACCGAAGCATCGGCCGCGATCTCCTGCGCCATCACGGCCTGCCTGCCGAGGAGCAGGCTCTGCAACGGCTCCAGGATGCCTATCTCGGTGAGTTGCCTCGCAGTCTGGAACGAAAGCCCGGCCGCATCCTGCCCGGCATCGCCGAGTTGCTCCGGCGCCTGGCGGAACAGACCGACGTCGCGCTGGGCCTCTTGACCGGCAATCTCCGCCGCGGGGCCGAGGTGAAGCTCAGCTACTTCGGCATCGACCATTACTTCGCCTTTGGCGGATTCGGCGACGTGCATGACGACCGCGACGACGTGGCTCGTCAGGCACTGGCTGAAGGGGCCCGCCATCTTGGCCGCGAACTGACGGGCTCAGCCTGCTGGGTCATCGGCGACACGCCGCTCGACGTCCGCTGCGCTAGAGCCATCGGTGCCCAGGTCCTGGCCGTCGCCACCGGCGGCGCCAGCCGGGCCGAACTGGCGGCTTGTCAGCCCGACCTGCTCCTGGACGATCTCGCCGATCCCGAGCCGCTGCTCCAGCGTCTGGCCTGAGCAGACGGCTACGACCATGCCTCTAGGATCAGACCTACTCGTGTCCCGTGGTCGGTGGATGCGTCCCCGATGCCCGTCGCGGTCCGGTCGCTGACGCGGCATCCTGCGCCTTTCCGTACAGTTCGCGAACTGCCGTCGGCCAGGTTGAGGTCTGTTCCGCACTCAGGACAGGCCAACCGTCCGACTCCGCGACCCATTGGGTCCATTCTCCTTCGCGGCCGGCGGCGAAGCGGGCCAGCAGCCGATAGGTCCGCCACTCGGCGTCGGTCTCCGCCACGCCGGCCGGCGGCCGTTCTGCCATTTCGAGGGCTAGCTCCGGATGTTCAAGTAACAGCCGATGAATGGCTGCGCGTTCGCATCTTTGCCAGTCGCCACCGAGCTTCGCTGCCACTTCGTTCCAGCCGGGCCGATGCTCCCAGCACCAAGCATCAGCCGGTGCTAGCCAGCCCGCTTGCCGCAGGCCGTCCGCCATGGCCTCGGCCATCAGATATTGCCCCCACGGCCGGGGATGGCAGTTGTCCATGAACCACTCCATGCCCGGCGGTCCGCCTGCAGCCTCGCGGAACCGCTCTGGCAGGTCCACGCATGGCACCCCTGCCCGGGCTGCAGCCGTGCGCATCGCCTCCTGGAAGGGCCCCTGGCAGCGGAAGGGCAGCCGATCGGCGTCCCGGGCTTGGGTGAAATGGCGCTCCGCTTCGGCCGGGTCACCTGCCGCCCGAGCCTGCCAGCCCAGAGCATGGGCCACTGCTGGATGTCTCGGGCTGAGGCGAGCTGCCTTGGCGATCAGTGGCATGGGGTCCTGGCCAGCTCGGCGAACGGCCGTCGCTCCTGCCAGCAGCGCGGCCAGCCGCTGTTGGTCGGTAGGTGACAGGGACGGGTCGGGCGGAGAATACATCGGAGGCCAGGCCAGGTTCGCGGCCGGGATCGCCAACAACACCGGCACGCCAGCCGACTGGCAGTGAGCGATCATGTGCTCCAGGTTGACCAAGAACTGCTCGCGGACGCGCTGGGCCAGCGGGCCGTCGGGCGCGATGCCCGGGCCCAGGTCGGCCTGTGCTGTCTGCTCCTGCCGGCTGCGCCAGTCGGCCAGCAAGTCGAAGCCACAGCGATAGGTGTTGAGGTGGAAGTAGCACCAGCGATGACGCGGCCCTTCGGTCAGGGCCAGCGAGCGCGCCAGGAACTCGTTGTGTCCTAGACAGAGGATCACCGCGGCCGGCTTCAGCTTGACAGTCTCTCGAACCGCCTGCTCCAGATGGTGGGAGGAGCGCGCCGGCCGACCGAAGTTCACGACCTCGACGCCGGCTTCGGGCAACACCCGCTGCAGGATCGCTTCGAGCCAGCGGGCCGTGCTGCTCTCGGGACCATAGGGAAAGCCGTAGATCGTCGACTCACCGAAGACGAAGACCCGCGGTCGGTCGGTCGGCTTCAAGCTCCGGGCAACCTGGCGATGGTAAGGCGGGGCGCGCCATCCAAGGCCCGCCTCGACGGCGAGCAGGATCGCTCCGTCAATCACCAGGAGGAATAGACCGATCTTCAACCAGCGACGCCAACCCATGCCAGCACCTCGGGGGTCCGTCCGCGCTTCCAATCTTCGCGGCCGGGACGCAGGTTACCGCAAGGAGCGGGACGGGTCGAGGCGAAGTGGGCAGTTTAGGGCCGTTCCGCCAGCAATTCGTCGATCTTCTGCCGCATCGAGGTCTCGCCCCGGGCACCCTTCCAGGCCAGCTCCCCGTTCCACACATACCGGCCTTGCCCCTTCTTGTCGATCAAAAGCGTCGAGGGCCACCACTGGTTGTTGAAGGCACGCCAGTTCGCGTGGTTGTTGTCGACCACAATCGGATAGGTCAGGCCCGCTTCCTTGATCTTCTGCTTCAGCTTGGCCACGTCCTTCTCTTGCGGCAACTCCGGCGTGTGGATGCCGATGACGGCCACCTTGTCGCCGTACTCCTGGGTCACCGCCTTGTACCAGGGGTAGTTCCGCGTGCAGTTGATGCAGGCAAAGGCGAAGAAGTGCACCACGACGACCTTGCCCCGCAGGTCAGACCACTTGATCGGCTTGGACGTGTTGAGCCATTCCGTGACGTCGACGAACTCGGGCGCCTTCTGATTCCCCGTGATGACCATCGGTTCCCAGGTCTTGGGATCGCTTTGATCCTGGGCGTGCCCGGCCACCCATCCCGTCGCCGCCCCGCCGACCAACATGCCCAGCACCAGAAGCCATCGTGTCATTTGCACATCTCCGTGATTTCGTCCGGCCGTCCAAACCTGACTTCGCAACTTCCCTCTGATGCTCGATCTGCGGATGCCGTTACAGGCCGACCTTGACGCCATGGGCCAGTCCTGTTATCCGCCGCCATTTGGGGTGATGGTCCGCGCGGCAGCAGGGGTGGGGGCGATCCATGGTCGGCTCGGAATGGCTCCAAAGCCAGGGCGTTTTCCTTTCCTCGCAGCTCCTCGAAGGGCTGTTGCTCGGCACCGGCTTCACCGGTGCCCTCACTCTGGCGTGGTGGGTCCAGTGGCTCCGCCGCCGCTGGTGGCCCGGCCCGTCCATCAAGGTCTACTTCTCTCCCAAGGGGGGCTGTGCCGACGCCATTGTGGCCGAGTTGAACAAGGCCCGCAAGGAAATCCTCGTGATGGCTTACTCCTTCACGTTCGATCCGATCGTGAATGCCCTGATCCAGGCCCACAAGCGCGGCGTGACGGTCAAGCTCCTGCTCGACAAGTGCAACGAAGTGGATGCCTTCACCGACATGCCCCGTTGCCTGGGGCACGGCATGAACGTCCGTATCGACGCTCCGCATGCCATCTCGCACAACAAGGTGATGATTGTCGATCGCAAGGTAGTGATCACGGGCAGCTTCAACTTCACACGCCAGGCCGAGACCGAGAACGCCGAGAATGTGCTGGTCATCCAGCATCATCCCGCGCTGGTGCTTCGCTACTTTCACAACTTCCTGTCTCACCTGGACCATAGTCGGCCGCCGCAGCCCAAGGACGGTGCCGGAGCCGGCGACCGAGGCATCCGCCCGGACGGCACGATCCCAGAGAAGCCCAAGCCCGGCACCTTGCCGAACAGTAGCCGTTCCAACAAGGCGGCGTGACGGAGACAGGGCGGAGGAGTAGCGGATGGCGGTTCTCGTCGTCGGTGCCACTGGCGCGACGGGTCGACTGCTGGTGGCCGAGCTGCTGCAGCGCGGTCAACCGGTCAAGGCTGTCGTCCGCTCGCCCGAGAAGTTGCCAGCAGCGCTCCGCAGCCATGCCGCGCTGTCCGTCGTGCAGGCCAGCTTGCTGGACCTCAACAGGGCAGAACTAACTTCACTCGTCAGTGACTGTAGCGCCATCGCTTCTTGCTTGGGACACAATCTGACTCTTCGGGGCATCTTTGGTTCGCCACGGCGGCTCGTTGCCGAGACTCTGCGGCGCCTGTGCGGTGCGGTCCGCACCACGCACCCGCCGGTTCCCATCCGACTTGTGCTGATGAACACGGTCGGCGTACGCAATCGCGACCTCCCCGAGCCCCTTTCGCTGGGCCAGCGATTGGCCATTGGATTGATCCGTCTGCTGCTGCCGCCCCACGCGGACAACGAGGCGGCTGCCGATTACCTACGCGGCGCGATTGGCCAGCAGGACGGTGCGCTCAGTTGGGTCGTCGTTCGACCGGATTCGTTGATCAACGACGAGAAGGTCTCCGAGTACGAAGTCTGGCCCTCACCCACCCGCAGCGCGATTTTCAATCCCGGCAAGACCAGTCGCATTCATGTGGCCCACTTCATGGCTGACTTGATCACCAACGACGTGATCTGGCAGCGCTGGCAAGGACAGATGCCGGTGATCTACAACAAGGGAATCTCTTAGCGCATCCGCCCCGTCGCGGCGCAGGCTCAAGCCTGCGGATCAGTTGGCCGAGATCGTAATCACGGGCAGACTTTCCTTGGCGCCCGTGTCGGCCAGGGCCAGGAGGACGAGGAGGTAGCTCAGCGTTCGCTTGGAACGGAAGTCCGACTTGTCGATCCAGAACCAATAGCCTTCGTAACAGACGGCAACGAATGGATCGACCGGCGGCGTGGGGCTGCTGTAGACCTGCAGCGGCGTCTGGGGATCGTGAGGGACAGCTCCCAGATCGGGCACGATGCCGCTGGCGACGTGTTCTGGCGGCGGGTGGACGTGGGTGGCCAACTCAGAGAGAACGCGCAGCACTGAGCGCGACAGCACGGCAATCTCATTGGGCTGGCTGGCGGCAGCCCCGAACGCCACCCGAAAGTCGCCCCGGGCGGGATCGAGCTTGAGTGTCCTGCGAACCTGGGCGAGTTCCTCGGCCAGGTCCGGGTCAAGGTCCTGATCACGGAAGAAGAAGGTAACCGCATCCTTCTTGTCCTTCTCATGTTCGACCCGAATGCCGACGTGGCCAGAAATCTGGGCCCGGCGCAGCGCCTTGACGATGCGATCGAACTCCGGATCGGCCGGCCTCACCTGACCGCCCGTAACGGATTGGTTTCGCACGCCATTGATCGAATCCACAGTCAGGCCAAAGACCACATCGGCCGGATAGCCGGATTGGAGCAAGAAGAGCACCGAGCCTGGATTGACGGGCTGTGTCAAGTTGCGGATGAACTGGGAACCCGTTTGGGGCGTGTAGGAGATCGTGGGCCGATCCTGGTAGGCGGCCTGGAAGTTTAGCGTCAGGCCGAGCTGCTGGGCGAAGGACGCCAACGGGTTGAGGGGCGGGTAGATGCCAGCGTTGGCCCCGGCCGCGGTCTGCAACGTGTAGCCACCTGTGATCTGCGGAACATCGACGAAGAACGGGGTATCCATGTAGCGCAGCTTCACGATGTTCAGGAGCGTCTGCTCCTTCCATGAAGTCGCGACGGCCGTGTTATAGGTGATCCGGTCGGCCACGATGGAGGGCGGGCCATAGTGTTTGGCGTGGTACGCGCAGCCAGCTTGGCCGACCAACGTCAGCGCCATCCCAGCCGTGAGAAGTGTGCGCGTGTTCATGTCACTTTCAGGGCAACCTAGCCCCGCTGCCCGCGCTGGCTTGCTGCCACTCTGAGCGCAAGGCGCAGCGACTCTTAGGATCATTCGGCGTGGGCGGGCGCATTCCTGCATGGAAACAGGCCCAACAACCTTGGGATCCCAGGAGAGCGGCGGCTGTAGTGGCAATCTGCGGGCTCCTGGAAACTCAGATCAAGCTAGGCTGACCGAGATTGCTGATGCCTTGCACGCCCTCCGCTCAGACGATAGGATGGAGACGCACTACCAGCAATTAGACAGGACTCCACCAGATGGAGGCGCTATGGCTCGCGAGTACAGCGTAGTGATCGAGCGCGATGAAGAGGGGTACTACGTCGCCTCGGTACCCGCCTTGCCCGGCTGTCACACGCAGGCTCGATTTCTCGACGAACTGATGACCCGCGTCCGCGAAGCTATCGCACTCTATTTGGAAGTGGAAGCCGAGGCCGCCGAAGGCCTAGAATTCGTCGGAGTGCCGTGATACAAGCTCTGCTCGACCGAATCGTTCCTGCCGTCGCCTTCGCCCCTACGTCAAATCCTGATACTCCTTCCGGCTGAAGGCCAACATGCCCACCAGCAGTAGCACGCAGGGCACGGCCACGAGCACCAGCAGCGACGTCGTCCCGTCCACCGGCAGGAAGAAGCGCTCATTGTCGGGCAAGATCGCCCGCACGCCCCGAGGCGCCTCGTGCCAGCCCTGCCCCTCCGCCAGGCTGAACAGATAGCAGCGGTTGTAGAACGCGATCGTCACCCGCTTCACCAGCCCCGGCATGTTGCTCAAGATCGTCTCGACCACGAAAGTGTAGGTCAGGGCAATGATCGTCGAACGGCGGAAGAGGGCCCCCAGGAGCAGAAACAGGCTCACATAAGCGACGGCACCGAGAGCCATCACGGGCCAGAAGACAAAGGCTGCCCGCAGTGCCTCGGTGCCAGCGACGGCGGCGGCCGCAAAAAGCCCGAGCACGCTCAACCCCACCGCCCAGGGCAACGTCGCCAGGAATTTGGCCAGGTAGAGAGCGGGCCGAGGGATGGGGCGCGTCAACAACCAAACCAGGTTGCGTTCTTCCCAGTCGCCGCCCAGGCTCTGCGTGCCGAAGCAGAGGCAGATCAGCGGCAGGACGAACCGCAGGTAGAGGTTACCGACCAGGGCCCGGCCGAAGAGATAGACCGTCCAGCCTTCCTCGCCCCGACTCAGGGCCGCCGCCTTCACCAGCAACACGAAGACGATCAGGAGCCCGATCACCACCACGGCCAGCAGGGTCTGAAACGACCAGCCCAGCCGCCGGGTCGAGAGCAACACCAGAGCCCACCAGGCGCGGAACGCATGGCCCGTGGAGAGGGGCGGCCTCGGCTCCGCCCGCCCGACACTCTGCGCCAGCCCCGCCATCAGCGTCTCCCCTTGAGCACGTAGTCGAGAATCGCCTGGGCCGAGCAGTCCAGCGTCTCCAAATGCTGCAGGTTCAACCCCTCATGCAGGACCAGGTCGGCCAGTTCGCGGAAGAAGCGCTGCGGCTGACGCGCCCGGGCCACCACCCGCTCCCCTTCCAGTTCAACCCCGAGCACGTCAGATAGCCGGAGCAGCGCCGCTGCCAAGTGGCGTGGCTGATCACAATCGATCCGAATCGCCAGCGGCTGGTCGTTCATCAAGTCGCGGATGGCCGCGATGGTGCCTTCCGCTACCTTCAGGCCCCGAGCCAGCACGACGATGTGTTCGGTGAGCTTCTCCAATTCCTCGAGCTGATGGCTGGAAACGAGCAGCGACTTGCCCCCGGCCGCGAGTTGGAGGAAGAGTTCCTGGAGTTCGATCCGGCCCACCGGGTCGACGCCATTCATCGGCTCATCGAGGATGATGAGGTCGGGGTCATGCAGCAGGGCCTGGGCGAGCTTGATCCGTTGCCGCATGCCCTTGGAGTAGCCACGGAGCCGGCGTTCGGAGCGGTCGGCCATGCCGGTCTGTTCCAGTGCCCATTCGGTGCGGTCACGGGCCTCGGCCCGACTGAGCCCGCAAAGCAGTGCCATGGCACGAACGAACTGCCGGCCCGACATCTCCTCAAAGAAGCGGTCGACGTCGGGACAGTAGCCGAGATGGCGTTTGGCGGCCGCGGACCAGGCATCGTGGCCGTAAATGCGGACCTGCCCGAGGTCGGGACGAAGCTGCCCCGTGGCCAGCTTCATGAGCGTGCTCTTGCCCGCCCCATTGGGCCCCACCAGACCCGTGATCCCCGGCGGCAACACCAGGGACAGCTCGTTGAGTCCGATCACGCCGCCATACCACTTGCTGACGCGGTCGAAGTGCAAGAGGGGCGGTGGAGCGGCGGCGTGGGTCGGCCCCGGCAAGCTACTTGGGGACGAAGGCAATGCGGCTCTCTCCATAATCGAAGGCGACCCGGAAGGGGCGGAGCAGACCCTGACCGATGTTGCCCAAGAGGATTTCGTCGCGGAACGCACCGGCCTCCGCCGCGGAGAAGCGGGCATCGATGTTCTCGAACCGCTGCCCACCCAGTTCAAACCAGGCCAGTTTCCCCGCCCGAGCCGCCGAGACACCCCCCACTCCACCCTCAAAGGCCGGCTGCGTCTGGCGTCCTTCGAGCAGCTTCAGCCGCTCGACCACGGGGGCATGAAACGTCACCATGTTGGAGGCTCCCGTGTCCAGGCGGAACCAGCCACTTCGGTCACCCTCGAAACGGGCTTCCACACAGGAAACGTTGCCATCGAGTCGCAGTTCCTGCCACTCACCCTGCTTCAGTTCAAAGCGTTCCGGAACGTGGATACGCAAAGCAGGCGGCTCGACTTCAAACTCGACGATGGCCGCCTGGAAGAGCGGATAGCCGACCACGCCGGCGATGGCCTCCCCCATGGCCGCACTGACCAGGGTCAGGTCGATCTCGACGAAGTGCTGGTCCGGCAGCCGGAGCGGGCCGACCTGGAGCGTGCTCGCCTTGCGAAACTGGGTGACAATCGTGTCCCCGACCCCGGCCGCCAGCACCTTGCCCAGCGCCGGCAATCCCAGCTCCCGGGCCGAGCGCGCGTGCAAGGCATGAGCACCGGCACCGCTATCGAGAATGAACCAGCCTGCTTCCTTGTCGTTGATCAACGGGCGGACCAGCATGTGGCCCGTGCGGGACTTCTTGACCTCGACGACCGCGGGCACATTCGGATCGAAGCGGACCTGCTCGGGCCGTCGGGCCGTGAAGCGGTAGCGCTCCGCCGTCGGGGCGGGCCGGCTCTCCGCTTCACTAAAGCGGAGCACGTTGCCCAGGCCACGTACTTGCTGCCGCAGGGTCATGGGCACTTGGAGACCACCCACGGCCCGGTAGTCGCTCAGGTAGGTGGTGATGTCGGCATCGCGGGTCCGGCTGCGCAGCTCGATCGGCCGCTGGCTTTCCGGGTCGAGTCGCACCGTGACGGGCACCAGGCCGTCCTTCCGGCGCACTTCGAGGCGGACGCCGGGGCTCTCCGGCAGCCGGGGAAGCAGCCGCGTCTCATAGGCGTCGTCGGCTCGGAGCCAGCCGCCGAACAGGAACGGCAGCAGGGTCAGGACCGACTCTTCTTCGCGGAAATGGAGGCGCCGCCAGCCCCCGTGCCGATCACCGAGCCAGGCAGCTTGCCCATCCCAACCGCGTGATTCTCCCAGCGGGCTGGCGATGGTGAGATGGAAGCGGCCCTGGCGGTCGGCCGTGAAGCGCGCCGTGCCGTCGAGGCCGAAATAGTTCGACTCGCCACGCAACTCGATCTCCCCGAGCCGATCCCAGGCGGCGAGTCCGAGGGCCTGCCGGGCGTCGGCCAGCACCTGGTCCAGTTCCGCGGCTTCGCCTTGCGACGCCGTCGCCGTCGATCCGATCGCTACCGCCAGGAAGAGAAGCGCCAGCATCCAGCAGACCCGCAGCCACCGGCATCCGCCCATGTTCAAGCCTCTCTGTCGAAGGGATGGTGCAACTCGAGGGTTGATGCAGCCGTGGAAGTGGCGGAGCTGGTTACACGTCGTGCCAGACGTCCGGCTTCTTGCTCTTCTTGCGTTTCCAGGGCGGGGGCTGCTTTTTGGCCTTCACGGCAGCGGCCGCCGTTCGCGTCGTCCGCCGACCCGAGGGCTTGGACTCCTCGACCGCTGGATCGCGTTCACCTCGGCCGCGGCCCTCATCCTCACCGCGCAACCGCAGCAGCAACTTGATGGGCACCTCGGCCAGCGGCGAGTGCTGCCGCACCTGCCGCAGCAGGTAACGCTGGTACCACTCGTCGAACATCTGCGGTCCGTTCGTGAAGCAGACGATGGTCGGCGGCTGGATGGCCACCTGCGTGGCGTAGAAGACCCGGGGTGTGCGGTTCTGGCGGACTGGGGGCGGCCGCCGGGTCAGAGCTTCACGGATGAGTCGATTGAGTTCACCCGTTCGCAGCCGTGTCGTGGACTGCTTGAAGAGGTTCTGGGCCAGGTTCAGCAGCCGCTGCACGTTGCGTCCGTCCTTGGCCGTCACGAAGCTGATCGGCACGTAGTCCAACTCACCGAGAGTCTTGCGGAGATAGTCGGCCCACTGTTCCGTGGCCACGCGGTCCTTCACCAGGTCCCACTTGTTCACGACAAAGATGGCCGGCTTCTGCTCCGCGATGATGTAGCTCGTCAACTCCTTGTCCACCTGACTGATGACGTCGGTGGGATCGAAGAAGTGGAGCACGACGTCGGCCCGCCGGATCGAGCGCTGCGCCCGGGCCAGACTGTAGAACTCGATGGAGTCCTGCAGAGACCGGGCCTTACGCACCCCGGCGGTGTCGATCGCTATGAAGGTCAGCCCGTCCCGCTCGAAGCGGACATCGATGCTGTCCCGTGTCGTGCCCGGCACCTCGCTGACGATGACCCGCTCCGCCTGGGCCAACTGGTTGATGAAAGTGCTCTTGCCGGTGTTCCGCCGGCCGACAATGGCGATCTTCATGACCGGCTCGGCCGGCGGAGCTTCCTCCGTGAGCCGGCTCCCCAGTTGCTCGGCGATGGCATTTAGCAGGAGCGACCGGCCCCGCCCCTGGTGGGCGCTGACGAACAAGATCGGCTCCCAACCCAACGCGCGGAAGTTCTCCGCATCCGTTTCCAGCCGGTCGGTATCGCACTTGTTCACGACCAAGATGACGGGCTTGCCCACGCCCCGCAGCCGGTCTGAGACGTGCCGATCGAGCGGCGTCAACCCTTCGCGCACGTCGACGACGAAGAGGATCAGGTCGGACTGGTCGATGGCCCGGGCGATCTGCTGCTCGACGTCGTCGGTTAAGTTGTCCTTGTCGAGGATGCCCATGCCGCCCGTGTCCACGAGTTCAACGAAGCACTCGGGTCGAACTTCGAGGGGAAAGGCGAGCCGATCGCGCGTGACGCCGGGGGTCGGCTCCACGATGGCGATGCGAATGCCGGCCAGGGCATTGAAGAGCGACGATTTGCCGACGTTGGGTCGGCCGACGATGGCAACCTGTGGCAACGGCATGATGACACCCGCGGATGCGAACTCCACCCCCGGGACGTGGCCAGCACGCGGGAGCCTAACTCATTGTAGGCACGGAGCACGGCAAGCACACGCCGACCGTGGCCGTGGCCCAACTCCGCGCAGCAAGAAGGCCCCGGGACTTCCGGAGCCTTGCCTGACACGATCGGTCGAAATCGAAGAAGCAGTGGGCTTTACAGGATTCGAACCTGTGACCTCACGGGTGTGATCCGTGCGCTCTAGCCAGCTGAGCTAAAAGCCCGCATGTGCTGTCATAGCCTCTCGGAGGCTGGCCGTCAATCGCCAGCGCCTCCGTTTTGCTTATCAGTCCTGGAACGGCGGGGCGTCCGAGGGTCGGTGGGTCGCCGGCCGATGGGGCAGCTCCTGACTCGGGATCGGCACCCGGGAGGCCAGGGGATCCCACTTCCGCACGTCCGTCAGGTCCTTAAGACCCGAGAACAACTGCCGAAGTTCACTGAGATATCGCCCCACAGTCCGCCCCACTTCGGGCAGGTCCTTGCCGAAGATCAGCACTCCCGCGATCAGGATGAGGAGAATGTTCCCCATCCCGAAGGTACCGTCAAACACAACCCAGCCCTCATCACTGCGGCCAAGCGTCTAGGACCATTCTACGCTGGAGCACAGGACAAAGGGAGCACGAGACCGGCAGCGGCGGCTTCACGCCGCCTGGGCTGGACTGGCAGGCTGGGGTCCAGGCAGACTGCCGGGAGCCGACGCCGGTCCCGAGCTGGCCCTGGAGCCGCTCGCACTTTGGTGCAGGAACCGCTCTTCAACGAGCTTGAAGAAGACCCAGGCCACCCCCAGGCACAGGGGCGGATAGAGCAGGAACCGCCAGGGCAGAAGTTGAATGCGATCGACGTAATGCCAGCGAAACAGCGTCTCTGCCACGGCGATCACCAGTACGTGAGTCAGGTAGAGGGCGTAAGAGAAGAGCCCAACCCAGGCCAGCCAACGACTAAGGCGTCCAGAGCTGGGGCCCAGCCGTTGCTCCCGGCCGACCAATACGTTGATCAGCGTCATGAAGCAGAAGATGATGAGCAGCCGCTGGACCATCGTCCAGCTTGCGAGGGCGACGGCACCAGCCAGAACGGGGGCATCCGACCATTGTGCCAGAGCGGGCAGCGGCGATGCCTTCCCGACCAGCAGCAGCCAGAGCGGAGCACTGAGCACGACGTAGAGAGCGGCAGCAGCCCAGCCGAGCGCCGCGGAGCGGCACCAGTCGGGCAGTCGCACTCGGCCCGCGTGGGCCTCGGCCGTGAGTGCACCCACGATCCACATCAGCCAGAACTCAAAGGGCCAGAGATGCCAACCCCCAAGCTGCCAGTAGCCGACGCCGATCCCCCTGGGGGCCCAAGCCTGCCAGGCCGACCAGGCCACCGTAACGCCGAGCCCCAGCCCGAGTAGACCGGTCCAACCCAGCCGGTGATGCACGAGAAGGAAGACGAAGTAGAGGGCGTAGAGCTGTTCCTCCATGCCCAAGGACCAAAGCGGACCGTTCCCCAGCCCCATGCCGAAGTCGGCCGTTAGATTGTGGACCATGAAGAGATGTAGCACGGTATCGGCCCCAAGCCGACCCCAGCCACTCTCGGCATAGGCACCCGGCACT
>CALLZJ010000163.1 GCA_937858435.1 uncultured bacterium | reverse complement strand
AGTGTCATCCTCCGCGTCGTGGCGGGCACGGATAGTCTCGCTGGCGTCGTCCATCGCAAGCACTGGCGGGCCAAGCCGGGGGCGCCGGGCAGCGGCAGCAACAAGTCGGGCCGCAACGGTATCGACGTCGTCATTGCCGTGCCGCCCGGCACCGTGGTCCGGGATCGAGACCGGGGCCACGTCCTCCGCGACCTCACGGAAGAAGGGCAAGAGGTCGTAGTCGCCAAGGGGGGCCGCGGCGGCCGGGGCAATGCCCATTTCGCCACCCCGACGGACCGGGCTCCTCGTCATGCCGAGCCTGGTGAACCCGGCGAGGAACGCTGGATCGTCCTCGAACTCAAGCTCATCGCCGACGTTGGCATCGTCGGGCTCCCGAATGCGGGCAAGTCCACGCTGCTGAGCCGGCTCACCCGGGCCACGCCGGAGATCGCCGACTATCCCTTCACCACCAAGCACCCCAACCTCGGCGTGGCCTACCTGGGCGGTGAACGCCAGCTTGTCCTGGCCGACCTGCCCGGGCTCATCGAAGGCGCTCATACGGGGGTGGGGCTGGGCCACGAGTTTCTCCGGCACGTCGAACGCACCCGGCTGTTGCTTCATCTCGTGGAACCCGAGCCGGTGGACGGCACCGATCCGCTGCACAACTACCGCGTGGTCCGCCAGGAACTGGAGCAGCATCACGAGGAACTGGCCGCCAAGCCCGAGGTGGTTGCCATCAGCAAGGCGGAACTCACGGGCAGCGCCGGCGTGCGGGAGCGGCTGGAACAGGAACTGGGCCGCCCCGTGCTGGCCCTGTCAGCCGTGACCGGGGCCGGCTGTGCCGAGGTGCTGCAAGCGCTGGTGCGACTTCTGGCCGAATGTTAGACTAGGAACCGCAGACTGCCTCTGACGTCGGAGCCCGTGCATGAGCGTTTCACCCCCCAGTCCACCCGCCCCCGCAGACGGTACGCCGGCCCCCCGAGCAGTCTTGCCCTCCGAGGGTCAACGGGTCCGCCGGGTTCTCACCCGGGTCTTCATGTTGTTCGTCATCTTCTTTGGCCTGCTGCTCGGGGCGCGGGCCTTCTACACCTGGCGGGCCGATTCCGACTACGCTGCCGCGGTCACGGCCACCGAAGAACTCGATAAGGCCTGGCGCTGGGACGACGTGGAGGCCCAGCGCCGCGCCCTAGCCGACAACGAGAACGGCGCGCTGGTCGTGCTCGCCGCCACCAAGCACTTCAGCCGCGATTGGCCCCGCCGCCGCGCGAGTCTGCCAGAGGATGCCGTCGAGGGCGTCCCGCTCTTCGAACGGCTCCAGGCGGCACGCGGTGCCAAGTTCGACGACCAACTGCTGGCGGACATTCGGGCGGAGATCAAGGCGCTGTCTCCCGTCTGGCAGGCTGCCCAACCGCTCGTCGACCGGTCGGTCGGCCGCTTTCCCGTGGTCTGGACCCGCGAGTGGATCGCCACTCCCCAGCCGCATCTGGACGCCTGCAATCACCTGGTGCGCTTGGCCCAACTACACCTCCTCGTGAACGCCCACGATGGCGATCTGGTCGCCTCCTGGCGTCACTGCCGGCTCGCACTCCATGCGGCCCGGGCGATCGGCGACGAGCCCAACCTGCGCTCGCAGCTCTTCCGCGCCCAGTCGGCCATCGCCGCCATGGCTCAGTTCGAAGGCGTTCTCGCCCAATGGCAACCGCCCGAGCCCGAACTCACCGCAGCCCTCAACGTCCTGATCGACGAGTCGGGACAGCGCCTGCTCGAGATCGGCATCCGTGGCGACCGCGCCGGGGCCGATCGCTTCTTCGACGCCGTCTGTGCCGATACGCTCGACAGCCCCGAGATCGCCACCAAGCTCAGCTTCAGTTGGCCCATCCGCTGGCTCTACTTCAACAACCGCGTTCGGCACAGTGCTGCGTTCTCACTGCAGCTCTACAACGAAGCCCTGTCCATTGCCCGGGCGCCGGAGCACACACAGAAGGCACGCTGGGAGGCCTTCGATACCCGCATCGAAGGGCTCAAGCAGTCCCACGACATGAACCAGGCGCTGGCCATCATGGTGGCCCCCTCCGCCGGCCGCATGGCCCCAATGATGATGCAGCACGCCGCCCTCAGTCGGACCTTCGCCGTGGCCCTGGCCATGGAGCAGTTCCGCATCCGCAACGACGGCCGCTGGCCCACGCGGATCGAACAACTCGTCCCCGACTTCCTGCCCACGGTGCCCCGCGATCCGTTCCGGGATGGGCCCATCACCATCAAGCCCACGGCCGACGGCTGGATCATCTACTCGGTCGGCCTCGACGGCGAGGACAACGAAGGGACCCGCAGCAACGTCGACGTCGGCAAGGCGGGAACGGACATTGCCGTTCGCCTCTATCATCCGCAGTTCCGCCGCGCGGCCATGGGCCCCGGGACCCTGCCTTAGGGCCTCCTGCCCATGCTCGCACACCGGGCCCCCTTGGCCCAGGCCGCCAGATCGGGTATAACTCACTCTTGGCAGTGGACGCGATGACGTCCGGCCCATCTCTAATCAAGGAGCTTCCCATGAAGCTGGTGTTGACGTGCCTGATGGCCGCGGTGCTGTGTCTGGGTCTGGTCGCCGGCGTCACCGCCGACGAGGAGAAGGCGGTCACGATGGAAGGCAAGGTCACTTGCCCCAAGTGCGAACTGAAGAAGGCCGACAAGTGCGCCACCGTGCTGGTGGTGAAGAAGGGCGACGAAGAGACGATCTACTGGTTCGACAAGGACAGCCACTCGAAGTATCACAAGGAAATCTGCTCCGAAGGCAAGGCCGCCAAGGTGACGGCCACCGTCACGGAGAAGGATGGCAAGAAGTGGCTGAAGGTCACGAAGCTGGAATGGGCCAAGACCTAAGCGGGCCAGCCGACCGCTCCTGAAGCAACTGAACCCCCGCATGGCCAACCATGCGGGGGTCTTTGTTTGCCCCCCGTTAGCTGCCTGCCGACCAGGTCTGCTGAGCAGCCGCGACGGCCGTGCCAGGCACCACGGGATAGCCCATCTCCCCCAGGGCCATCTCCAGACCCGAAAGGGCGGCCAACGTGTCGAAGAAGTCCACGTAGCCCATGTGCGCCAGACGACAAATCTTTCCCTGGAGTTGATCCTGCCCGCCCGCCAGCTTCAGACCGAACTGCTTCTCCAACTTGCTGAGAAGCTGCTTGCCTTCGATTCCCTCCGGAACTTCGAACGTCGTGAGTCCTTCGGCCGGCGGGTGGGCGAAGAGCTGCAGCCCCAGGGCCTGCACGCCGACCCGGGCCGCGGCAGCCAGGCGGGCGTGCCGCTTCCATACGTTCTCAATCCCTTCGGTGCGAATGCGGGCCAGACTGAGCCGCAAGGCCCGCAGCAGGGTATGGGCCGGGGTGAAGGTCGTATCCGGGTCGCCGAGCTTTTTGCGTGCCTTGATCAAGTCGAAGTAGAAACTCTGTCGGTGCGGATTGGCCTCGATCTTCTTCCAGGCCTTGGCGCTCACTGACACGAAGGACAGGCCCGGCGGTAGCATCAACGCCTTCTGCGAACCCGTGCAGTGCAGGTCGACGTGCCAATCGTCCGTCCGGCATTCCAGACAGGCCGTGGAACTGACGCCATCGACGATCAGGACGGCCGGGCTAGCCGCCACCACGGCGCCGATCGCCTCGATGTCATGCTTCACGCCTGTGCTGGTCTCGCTGTGGACCACGCACACCGCCTGCGCATCGGGATGATCTGCCAGCGCCTGAGCAATCTGACCGGGCTGCACCGCCTGGCCCCAGGGCGCGGTGACCGGAATGGACTCAATCCCATAGGCCTGCCAAAGCTGATGCCAGCGTTCGCCGAACCGGCCGGCGAAGGCACAAATCGCCTTGCCGCCCCGGGGCACGGCATTCACCTGGGCCGACTCGACCGCCCCCGTTCCCGAGGCCGTATGGACGATGACGTCGTTCTGCGTTTGGAAGACATACTTGAGGCCATCGAGGACCTCGGCGAGGATCTGCCGCGCCTCCGGCGTGCGATGGTAGGGGACGGGCCGGGCCAACTCCAGCAGTGTTTCCTCCGGCACGGGCGAAGGGCCCGGGGTCAGGAGCCGTGACTTGAACATGGGCCGATTCTCCGATCCGAGGATTGACCTGGAGATTGTACGCCGCAGAATTCCTATGGCCGGTTGCAGGCCTGGGTCGAAACCGCCGGCCCGCTCCCGGCATCCCAGTCGCAGCATGAAGCCGCGAGACTGGGTTGACGCAACCGTTGCTTTCCGGCTCGGCGCGGCGGTTGGTTGGCTAGCACGTGGTAGGAGGCAGATCATGCACCGTCTTCAGTCGGGTTGCCGCTGGCATGGGTGGCTGGCGGGACTTATCTTGCTTGGGGGAGTGACCATGCTCGAGGCTCAGGAAACGCCCAAAGCCGCACCGCCGCGGCCGGAGGTTGAACTCGAGGTCGCCACGTTCGGCAACGGCTGCTTCTGGTGCACGGAGGCCGTGTTCCAGCAGCTCAAAGGCGTGGTTCGGGTCGAGTCGGGCTACAGCGGGGGCCAGGTCAAAAATCCGACCTACAAGCAAGTCTGCACGGGGCTGACGGGCCACGCCGAGTGCATTCGCATCCAGTTCAATCCGAAGGTCATCACCTACGCGGAACTTTTGGAAGTTTTTTGGCAAACTCACGACCCGACGACGTTAAACCGTCAGGGGGCGGACGTCGGCACCCAGTATCGCTCCGTGGTCTTCTTCCACAACGACGAGCAACGCCGGCTCGCCGAAGGCTACAAGGAGAAGCTCGACGCCGCCAAAGTCTATCGCGGCCCAATCGTGACCGAGATCGTCCCGGCCGTGGAGTTCTATAAGGCCGAGAACTACCACCAGAACTACTTCAAGCTCAACGGCCGGGCCCCTTACTGCCAAATGGTCATCCAGCCGAAGATCGACAAGCTAAAGAAGGTCTTCGCGGACAAGCTGAAGACGAACGAGGACTAGGGAGCAGAGGCGGCGCGGCCTCGCTCCAATGCGAAGAGCCGACCCGTGGGGGGTCGGCTCTTCCTTTTTTTCGAAGGCGGGCTGGCGTGCTACCAGGCGAAGTGGGCGAAGGCCTTGTTCGCCTCGGCCATCTTGGTGGTGTTTTCCCGCTTGGACATGGCCTCACCCTCACGGCGATAGGCCGCCATGAGTTCATCGGCCAGCTTCAGATGCATCGGCCGACCCTTCTTGGACCGAGCAGCCCCGATGATCCAGCGGAAGGCCAGGCTCTGCTGGCGGTTCCGGTTCACGGGCATGGGCACCTGGTAAGTCGCACCGCCGACGCGGCGCGATCGGACTTCGAGCGTCGGCTTGACGTTCTCGATCGCTTGCTCGAAGACCTCGATGACCTTGGTGTTCTCGCCCATGCGGCGGCGAATCTGATCCAAGGCCCCGTAGAAGATGCGGGAGGCCGAAGCCTTCTTGCCGCTCCACATCATGCAATTGATAAACTTAGACGCCAGCAGGGAGTGGTAGATCGGATCGGGTTCGAGGCTCGTGGCGCTGGCGGTGCGTCGCTTCATGGCCATGGGACAGGATCTCGCTTCAGTTCACGGAAGGGACCAGGAGCAGGTCCTCTGATTCTACAGGTTCAGCGGCGACGACCATCCCGGTGGGATGGAAGTTGACCGCATGTTTGCAGCCGCAATGGTAGCACGGCACTCGGGCCGTTAGCGTCGTGCGATCGCCAGCCATGAGGCCTGCCCCATGGCAATGGACCACGAAGATGGTCGGAGCTTCACACCGGCAGCACGAGAACTTCATCTCAAGAACAATCTGCGTCATGTTTGCAGCCCAAGAAAGCCTGTTCGGGAAGAAGGTTCCGTCGTCGTTCGGGTCGGCGTCGACAATCGGCAACGCTGACAGGGACGAAGCCGGGGCCAAGGCCACCGGCCAACGGGAACTACTTGCCGCCCTTCTTGGCGCCATACTTGGACCGCGCTTGCTTCCGGTCCGCGACCCCCTGCGAATCCAGGACGCCACGAACGATGTGGTAGCGCACGCCGGGCAAATCGCGCACGCGACCGCCCCGGACAAGCACGACGGAGTGCTCCTGCAGATTGTGGCCCTCGCCGGGAATGTAAGCCGTCACTTCGATTCCATTGGACAACCGCACGCGCGCCACCTTGCGCATCGCCGAATTGGGCTTCTTCGGCGTCATGGTCTTCACTTGGAGGCAGACCCCGCGTTTCTGCGGGCAGCCTTGCATGGCCGGGTGTTTCGGTCGGCGATGCTGGGCCACGCGCGACCGCTTCACGAGCTGATTGATCGTTGGCATGTAACCAATCCAACCGTTGTGGTTTCCTGAATCAAACACGCGGCGACGGGGCTGTGCCACCTCCACCGCGCGTCGGGGCCTTAATCGGGCTGAGAAGGCAATGGTACAGTCTATTGTGCCGCCGTCAAGGAGCTTATTACCCCTTCGTCACCTCGGGGGACAGATCGTCTTGACCCGACTCCTTTTCTCGTCCACGGCCGGCGGGAAGAAGCCCGCTTCTCCCTCGAAGAAGACGGCGCCACGCCGGCGCAGTTCCTAGCACACTGCTGCGTACGCGCCTGCATGCCCTTCATGCCGCGCCGCCAACTCGCGGGCTGCCGGTGCCGTGTCCGCGCCAAAGCGGCCGCCGCTTTCGTGAAACTCCTGCACCACCAGCACCTCGGGAGCGAAGTTCAACAGCCGCTCGACGAACGCTTGCGGACGCGCCAGCGGCAAGAGCGGCGTGACACAAATGCCCACCGGGATGCCGGCCTGGCGCAGCGCTGCCAGTGCGTCCCACCGTTTCTCCAGCGGCGGTGCCTTGGGCTCGAAGGTCTGGCGAATCGCGTCGTCGTCAGTGGGGATGGAGACATTCACCCGGATCGCGTCCCACTGCTGAAAGAGGTCCAAGTCACGCACCACCAGCGGCCCTCGAGTCTGGACGAGCAGCCTCGGTTGGAAGGGAAGGAGCGCTTCGAGAATGCCGCGGGTCAGGTGGAGCCGCCGCTCGATGGGCAGGTAGGGATCGGTCACGCTGGAGAGGTAGACCGCCGCGCCACGCAGCTTCGCCGCCGTATGCTGGGCCAGCTCGACGGCATTGCGTTTCGCCGCGAACCAGCGGCCCCATTCGGAGATGGGCCGGCGATTCTGCGGCAGGTACATCGCATAGCAGTACCGGCAGCCGAACGTGCAGCCGAGATAGGGATTGCAGGTCCAAGCAAAGCCCGCGCGGCGAATGAAGCCCGTGGCTGGGCTGAAGATGGAACGGGCCTCTTGGACCGGCCCGCTCCCGGCCTCAACGGTCCGCGGGGTCGTCATCGTCGCGGCTCGTCATCGACTCGAGCAGTTCGAGGAAGGGCTCGGGCGGTTCCACGATCAGACGTTGCCGTTCGAGCCGGTAGGGCAAGGCCGCGTAGTTCCCTTCGTGGTACCAGTATAACTGCGAGCTGATCGAACCCGGCCCTTCCCGCTCCATGCCAATGATGGCCGCGAGCATCCGCTGCACGACTTGCAGCACCTTGGCATCTTCGATCGGGAACGAGAGCACGGCATGGCGGTGAGGCACGCCCACCAGAGCCCCGTGCCGGCCCAGACAGCGGGGGTGCTCATCGAGTAAAAGGGCATGCGTGGCGACGTAGTAGTCCGCCCCCGACAGCACCTCCAGCGTCAGCCCTTCGCCGACTTCCACCTGGGCATGAGTGGGAATGCTGTGCAGCCGGACATTGTCCAGGGCCATTTGGAACAGCTCATCCGGCTCCCGGTCCCAGTGCTCCACGTCGCAGGGCCGCACGTTCTGGATGGAAGTGGGCAGATCGTAGACCAGCCCCGTCACGGTCCCGGGCACATCGGACCGAAAGACACAGTGGCGGGGAGTCTCCCCCTCCCGGGACTCTTGCGGGGAGAGCCCGGCGGCCCGGGGGGGGGCGGCGCGCCCAAAGTCCCGAGCCCGGTCCTGGGCCCTCTCGCCCTCCCCGAGGGGCTGGGGGAAGCCATCGAAGTGGACGGCGACGAGTTCGCCCCACTGCCCAAGATCGCCCTCCTGCTTGCACCGCTGGGCAAGGTTGAGCAGTCCGCAGCGCTGGACGCCGCCGGGCATACCGTCCAAGACGCGGACCACGCCCACTTCCAGGACGTAGCGCTGTTGGCGGCGCGTGAAGTACTGGTGGATGAGATCGATGAACCAATAGTACTCGGTCTTGGTAAAGAACCGGGCCCAAGCCGGCGGTCGAGGCCGCCACCACGCTTTCCACCACGTCATGAGCGGCGCCTTTCCGCTGGGTCTGCGCGGGCACAACCATCCGGGGGCGACGAGGACCGAGGCGGTGCGTCCAACCCGACGCGGCCACTCGGTCCGGGGGAGACTAGCCCACCTGAGGGCCGTCTCGGAATTCGGGAGATGCGGGCGTCATGGCCGGTGCCGGTCGCGGCGGGGCGACCGGGGGCGGCTGGTAAGCCGGTGCCGCCGCGCTCACGGGCGCTCGCGGGGGCTCGATGGCAGCCGGCGGAGCGGGCGGAGCCGCGCCGAAGTGGCCCGCCCCCTGACTCGGGGCAGGTCCACCTGCAGCCTGCACGTCGTCCTCGATCCCCGACAAGCCCTTCTTGAATTCAATGATCGCCTTGCCCAGCGAACGCCCCATCTCCGGCAAGCGTCGGCCAAACAGCAGGAAGCCCGCGATGATCAGAATCGCGATCGTCGTCGGGGTGAACCAGGCCAACAGAAACATGCCGAACATGACGTAACCTCGCAGGCGTGACGAAAGCAGTTGGACCGGCGGCGGACGCGGCAGACCTGGGCTGCCTTGGCATTGAACCCCAGCGGGTCCAGGCGGGTTCGTGGCCGTGCCGACCTTCAATCGGCAAGGCCTATGGCATTATACCCAACTGGGCGTGGCGCGAATAGCACTTTGACGGCATGGCCCACTTCAGCGGGCATCTCCTGGGCGTTCGCCTTGCTACGACCGGTGTCCGCCGCCCCCGCCGACGCCGACTCAGGTCACGACCGGCGTCGCCAGGTTGCTGCCGGGTCGGCACAGGGCGATGGCGTAGGCGGTGGCATAGGCCCGGCAGTGGGAAATGCTGATCAAGATGTCCCCGATCTGGTTCTTGTGCAGGAAGTCCTTGGCCAGCCCGCCGACGCCGACCGCGGGCTTGCCGAGGTGATTGTGCTGCAGTTCGAAGTCCGTCCAGTCGATGAAGCGCCACCCGGTGCCCAGGCTTTTGAAGATGGCCTCCTTCGCCGCCCACCGTGCCGCGAAGTGCTCGATGGATCGCTTCCGCCCATGGCAGTAGAGAATCTCCTTCTCCGTGAAGACGCGGCGCAGAAACTCCTCGCCATGGCGATCGATCATCCGCGCGATCCGCACGCACTCCACGATGTCGGTGCCGATGCCGTAAATGTCCATGAGCCGAAGTGCTGCGGTCCTGGGGCTGGAACGAACGGTGGGCCGCCGCCGGCATTTCCGTCCGCCGGAGCTGGCAGCGAGCATACAATCGATTGTACCTTCGGCGCCGCCGATGTCTGTAAGGATTCGCCCACGGATGCCCCGCAAAGGACCTGCTGACATGATGGATCTGCTCCACGACTTGACCCCCGCCCAACGGGCGGCCGTGACCCATTTGGAAGGCCCGCTGCTGGTGATCGCCGGTCCGGGGTCGGGCAAGACTCGCGTCATCACGCGGCGGGTCGCCCACCTGCTGCAGCAGGGCATTCGGCCCTGGAACATCCTGGCGATCACGTTCACGAACAAGGCCGCGGCCGAGATGCGCCGCCGCGTCGATGCCATCGTGCCCAAGGCCAAGATTCGCATCTGCACCTTCCACAGTCTCGGGGCCTACCTGCTCCGCACCCATGCCGACCAACTCGGACTCGACCGCAACTTCACCATCTACGACCAGACCGACCGCCTGCAGGTCGTGCGGGCCAGCCTGGCCCTCGCGGGGATCGACGACGTCCGCTTCACCCCCGACCGCATCCAGGGGGCCATCAGCCGGGCCAAGAATCAACTGCTCACGCCGGCCGAGTTCGCGGCCACTGCCGACGACTTCTTCGCTCAGACCGTGGCCCGGGTCTACCCCATCTACGAGCAACAGCTTCGGGCCGCGGCCGCCCTCGACTTCGACGACCTGCTCTACCACGTGGCCCTCATGCTCCGCAGCCGGCCCGAACTGCGGGCTGAACTGGACGAACGCTTTCGCTTTGTCCTCGTAGACGAATACCAGGACACCAACTTCGCCCAGTACGTCATCGCCCGCCACCTGTCGATGGACCACCCCAACCTCACCGTCGTGGGCGATCCGGACCAGTCGATCTACCGCTGGCGTGGCTCGGACCTGCGGAACATCCTGGATTTCGAGCGGGACTACCCCGGGGCCAAGGTGGTCCTGCTCGATGAGAACTATCGCAGCACCAAGAACATCCTGGCGGTCGCGGCCGGCCTGATCGCCCACAACGGCGCCCGCAAGGACAAGAACCTGCACACTTCGAACCCCGAGGGCGGCAAGGTCGCCGTGCTCGAGTTCGCCAGCAGTCATGATGAAGCGGCCGGTCTGGCCCAACGCATCCAGGCCGCGGTCGAAGCGGGCGGCCGGCGTTACCGGGACATCGCCATCTTCCTCCGCATGAATGCCCTCTCCCGCACCCTGGAGACCGCCTTCATCAAGCACCGGGTCCCCTACCAGATCGTCCGCGGCGTGGCCTTCTTCGAGCGCAAAGAGAATAAGGACATTCTGGCCTACCTCCGGCTGCTGCTCAACCCTCGCGACGATCTCTCCTTCCTGCGGGTGGTCAACGAGCCGGCCCGTGGCATCGGCAAGACGTCACTGGAACATCTGAAGGACTATTGCCGGCCGCGCGATCTGGCTCTGCTCGAAGGCGCTCACCAGGCGGACAAGATCCCAACGCTGCGCGGCAAGGCCGCCGTCGCTCTCCAGCGTTTCGCCCATCTCATGGGCGAGCTGCGCTCCCTGGCCGAGGCTCCGCCCGACGTGGTCATCAAGGAGGTGATCGACAAGTCCGGCTATCGGGGCATGCTCACCGCCAGCAAGGTCGAAGAGGATGACCAACGGCTGGCGAACATCGAAGAACTGATCTCGGCAGCCCAGGACTTCGCCGCCGAGGCGGAAGACTGTTCCCTCGAGGCCTTCCTTGAACACGTTACCCTGGCCAGCGATCAGGACGCCCTCGATGAGAAGAACGACCTGGTCTCGATCATGACTCTGCACGCGGCCAAGGGGCTGGAGTTTCCTGTTGTCTTCATGCCGGCCCTGGAGCAGGGCATCTTGCCCCACGACCGCAGCAGCCAGGACCGCGAAGAACTCGAAGAAGAACGGCGGCTGGCTTTCGTCGGCATCACCCGCGCCCAGGAGGAGCTCACGCTCAGCTACGCCCAGATGCGCGAGTTCCGCGGCCGCACGCTCTACGCCATCCCCAGTCCGTTTCTGGAAGAGTTGCCCCGCGATCGGCTCCAGCGGGTTCACGTCGCCATGGACGGGCACGAGTCGGGACTGGCCTGGGAATACCCGGACGATCACGCGGCCGAAGCGACGTCGGCCTGGAAGGCCAGTGCCCACAAACGCGAACAAGCCCGCTGGCCCACCGAGGGTCGCGCCCCGCTGCCTGCGAGCACGGCTCCCGTCGCGGCCCTGGGGGGCCGGCCCGATGCCGATCGGTTCGTGGTCAGCGCATACGTCCGGCACCGCGATTACGGCCAGGGGCAGATTCTGGAGGTGAACGGCTACGGGGCCCAGTGCAAGGTCCGCATTCGCTTCGGCACCGTGGGCGAGAAGACCTTCATCCTGGCCAAGGCGCCCCTGGAACTCCTGGTGAAGAAGTAGCCCCATGCCTGCTTTCGTCCTCAGCGCCTTCGCCGATGAGATCGATCCCAACCTGGACGTGCAGCTTGCCGTCCTGGCCGATAGCGGCGTCAAGCACATCGAGTTGCGTTCGGTCTGGCAGACCAATGTCCTCGATCTCAGCCCGGCCCAACTGGACGAGATCCGGGACCGTCTCCGGGCCCGGGGCATGGGGGTCAGCGCGATCGGCTCCCCGATCGGCAAGGTCAAGATCACCGACCCTTGGGAGCCTCATCTGGCTCGCTTCCAACTGGCCCTGGAGCGGGCCCGGTTTTTCAACGTGCCGCGCCTTCGCATCTTCAGCTTCTATCCCGGTGACGATGGCCGTCCCTGGTCCGACCATCGAAGCGAGGTCGTACGCCGGCTGCGCGACCTGGTGACGCGGGCCACCGCCGCGGGCGTCACGCTCCTCCATGAGAATGAACACCGCATCTATGGGGAGGCACCCGCAGCCGTGGCGGACCTGTTCACGGCCATCGATGACCCGCACCTGCGGGCCGTCTACGATCCGGGCAATTATGTCCACGGCGGCCATGATCCCTGGCAGGGATGGCAGGCCACCCGCCGCTGGACGACCCACTTCCACATAAAGGACTGGATCCATGGGGAAACCCATGGTCGGCTCGCCGGGACGGGCCAGGGACGCATCGCCGAGGTCCTGGCCGATGCGGCATCCCATGATTACCAAGGCTTCGTGACTCTGGAGCCCCACTTGCGAGGCGGCGGACCGACCGGCGGCTACACCGGTGCCGATCTGTTCCCCGCGGCCGTCGCCGCCCTGCGGAGGCTGTTGCCGCCAGGGACCGAAGTGGCTTCCCTCGCAGCAGTCGAGTGAAGAGCCCGCCGACCCACGTCGGGCCGGCGGTCTCGGATTTCTACACAAGATGCAATAGCCGATCAGCCCTTGATCACGCCGATGGGCCGCATCCGCGCCACCTTCTTGGACAGTCCGGCCCGGTGAACGACTTCGACCACGAGGTCGACGTTCTTGTAGGCCGCGGGCTGCTCTTCCGCCAGCCCCTTCCAGCTCCGAGCCCGGGCGATGACCCCCTGAGCTTCCAGCTCCTGGTCGATGCGCCGGCCTTTCGACAGCTTGAGGGCCGCGGTCCGGCTGAGGGCTCGACCCGCTCCGTGGCAGGTCGTCCCGAAGCTCTTCTCCATGCTGCCCGGCTGACCGACCAGCACCCAACTCGCCCGGCCCATGTCGCCAGGAATGATGACCGGCTGACCGACGCTCTGGTACTGGCTCGGCACCTCGGGATGGCCCGGCGGGAAGGCCCGCGTGGCCCCCTTGCGATGGACCCAGACCCGCTTCCGCTCGCCGTCCACCTCATGCTCCTCGAACTTGGCGATGTTGTGGGCCACGTCGTAGACGAGGTTCATCTGCAGCTTCTGCCACGGGAGGCCGAACACGCTGGCGAAGACCTCCCGGGCCTGCCACATGAGAAGCTGGCGATTGCACCAGGCGTAGTTGGCCGCCGCCCGCATCGCACCCAGGTACCGCTGGCCCTCGGCACTATGGACCGGAGCACAGGCAAGCTGGCGATCCGGCAGGACGATCCCGTGCTTTTCGGGCACGCCGCGCAGGCTGTCCAGGGCGTCGTCGCAGACCTGGTAACCCAGGCCCCGTGATCCCGAGTGGATCATGACGCAGACCTGGTTGCTCTCCAGACCCAGCACCCGGGCGGCCTGCTCGTCGTGAATTTCGTCCACGACCTGCACTTCCAGGAAGTGATTGCCCGAACCCAACGTGCCGCACTGCTCGGCCCCCCGTTCGAGAGCCCGGTCGCTGACCAGCCCAGGCTCGGCATCGTCCATCCGGCCATGGGCTTCGGTGTGTTCGATGTCCCCCTCCGTGGCCTGGCCGCGACCGACGAGGTACCGCGCGCCGGCCTCCATCAGTGCCCGCAGCTCCTTCTTGTCGAAGCGGTACTTGCCCGACCGGCCCACGCCCGTCGGCACGTTGCGGAACAGCTCCTCGATCAGGGGCTTCAGCCGCGGCTTGACGTCGTGGAAGTGCAGGTTGGTACGGACCAGCCGCACGCCGCAGTTGATGTCGTAGCCCACGCCGCCGGGACTGATGACGCCCCCCTCGGCAGGATCGGTCGCACAGACGCCGCCGATGCAGAAGCCGTAGCCCCAGTGAATATCCGGCATGGCCAGGCTCGCCATCTGGATGCCCGGCAGCGTGGCGACGTTCGCCACCTGCTCCGGTGCCTGGTCGTGCCGGATCATCTCCATCAACTCATCGTCGGCGAAGATGAGCCCGTCGACCCGCATGTCCGACCGGTAGCTCTTGGGAATCCGGAAGCAGCAGTCGCTGACCTTCTCGAGCGGCCCGCTGTAACTTTCCTTGGCCATGGCTGGCTCCTCTTGTTTGGGCACCCTCCCAGAGGCGAATGGGCGGCTGCAGGTTCGGCCCCGAGCTTAGATGTCCACGATGACGGTCGCTTCCCAACCGCCCGCCGTCTCGACCACCGCCAGTTCGTGGTAGGTGATCGCCTTGACTTCATGATCCATGACGTGCCGATCCGGGTCCATGGTCTCCCCCGCCAGATCGGCCTGCAAACCCCAGCCCGCCCCATCGCCCGCCGCCACGACCGTCACCGTGCAGCGGCTCACGATCTGGTGCCCCTGGTCGAAGCGGTAGAGCAGTTCCTTGAGCCAATCGAAGAGTAGATACTCCAGGGGGCGAGGACTGAGTTCGAGCGACCAGGCCTGCCCGGCCCCGACGTTGTCGAGATTCTCGACGATCAGACCGAAGAGGCCCCGGGCTGCTTCCTGGAACAGTTCGGGCAGCGCGGCCGCCTTGATCCGCATGCCCACGTCCGCCGTGTGCTCGAAGTATTCCACCATCATTCACCTCCGTCCGCGACGCGGCCACGCTTCCCACGTGTGAGTGTATGCCAGCCCACCGCCGCCAGGTGGAGCCCCGGACCGCCCCGGGGGTTCGGGCCCGGGGGTCGCCAGGGGTTTCCACGCATCAACAGGGGGGGGGTCTCCAGGGCTCGCCACGCGTCTGGGCGCGTCCGCCACGCTTGGCCACGCTTCGCCAGGGGCGTCCCACGGGGTCTCCAGGCGTCCTCAAGCGGCCGCCGAACGCCAGTTTTCGAGTGATTTCGGAGTTTTCGCCTCGGCGATGGCATGTCTACGGACCTCATGGCCGACTCTGGCGAAGCGCTGGCGTGTCTAGCGGACATCGTGACCAGCTCTGGCGAAGCGCCGGCACTCGATCCATGGACGTCCGCCGGAGGGTCGACCGCCGATCTGAAGTCAGCGCGTACCTTCGACCTTCAGGTCGGCGACCCGCCCCCACCCTACCAACTCGCCAGCCGGTCCGCATCGTCGGTTGTGAGCGACACCAGCCCCGCCGCCCCGGTTGGCCGTGTCACGGTGTGGCGTACTCGCCACGCCGTGCCAACCCGCCGCGTGAGCGGCGGAAGTGAGCAGTTGCCGATTTCCCGCCGCCCCGGTGTGTGGCGGGCTTGCCATGGTGGTCGAGCCCTCCGCCATGGTGACCAGTCTTTGCGAACGATGAGCGATGGCAGCCGCCGCCGCCATGCCCGGAGATCGGGCCCGGGGTTGACGAGTCCGGGTTGGTCTTTACCTTGAAAATAGCGTGGAAAGCGGCGCCCGGCCGGTCCGGTGGGCTCCGCGGACGCCCTCGCCGTCGGCCCGCAGCGGCCCGGCTGGGGGGCGCGCGGCCAGGCGTGCCGGGCCCATTTCATCTTGAGAGTGTACCCATGGAACGCCAGCGCAGAACTCGCAAGCGGCTGGGATTTGACCTCGGTCTCTTCTTCCAGCTCATCTGGCGTTCGTGGCGCGAGCCGAACCTCACCGATCAGGTGGCCCAGCTTCTCGGTCGGCCAGCCCTCCCCGCACCGCCGCCGAGCCCCGCCCCCGAGAAGAAGCCCACGGCCGCCGCTCCGCCCCCCGCTCCGCCCCCGCCTCCCAAGCCTCAGGGGGAAGCCTGGTCGCTCCTGGCGCTCATGCAGCGGGAGGGACGGCTCGTCGATTTCTTGATGGAAGAGATCGCCGGCTTCGAGGACGCTCAGATCGGGGCCGCGGTCCGCGACATCCATGATCAGTGCCGCAAGGCCCTCCTCGAACATGGTGAGTTCGTCGCTGTCGTGGACCGGAACGAGGATGAAAGCTACACGGTTGCCGCCGGGTTCGACCCCGCTGCGATCAAGCTCACCGGCAACTTGCAGGGCCAGCCCCCCTTCACCGGGACCGCCCGCCCCGGGGGCGGGAGGGGGCGGGAGAAGAATCCCCCACCGCTCCCCGCCGCTCAGAACGGCTATGTGCTCCAGCCCGCGGAGGTGGAGTTGGCCTGACGCCGACCGCCGGGGTCCGCCAGGGCGTGAGGACTGAGTCGGAGAAGGCCACAGAAGGAGCGCAGCCGATGACCGCAACGCCGTTTGTCGTGGGGATCGACCTGGGGACTACCAACACCGCGTTGGCCTACGCTTCCGCCGAGGCGCCGGAGGCTCCCAGCGAGCGGCATCCGATCGAGACCTATCCCCTCACGCAGGTGGCCCGGCTGGGTCAGATCGAACCCCTGCCGCTCTTGCCCTCCTTTCTCTATCTGCCGCAGCCGGGGGAAGCCCCGCCCGGCCACATGCAACTGCCCTGGGACCCGCATCGGGCCTACGCGGTCGGGACCGCCGCCAAGCTCCAGGCGGGCACGACGCCGACCCGCGTCGTCGCTTCCGCCAAGTCCTGGCTCTGTCATGGCGGAGTCGATCGGCGGGCGGGCCCGCTTTCCTCGGAGGGGGGGGAGGAAGGGAAAAAAGGCTCCCCCCTCGAAGCGTCCGCCCTCTACCTCCAGCATCTGCGGGAAGCCTGGAACCATGGCCATGCCAAGGTCGCCGAGCACTCCCTGGAGAAGCAGGATGTAGTGCTGACCGTGCCCGCCTCGTTCGACGCCGTGGCCCGAGCCTTGACGGTCGAGGCGGCCCAGGCAGCCGGGATTCCCCAGGTGACTCTGCTCGAAGAGCCCCAGGCCGCTTTTTACGCCTGGCTCGACGTACACCATGCCGACTGGCGTGACCTGGTCCAGGTCGGCGACATCATCCTGGTCTGCGACGTGGGCGGCGGTACGACGGACTTCACCCTCATCGCCGTCACCGATAATCAGGGTCGGCTCGAACTCCACCGGCTGGCTGTCGGCGATCACATCCTCCTCGGCGGGGACAACATGGACCTCGCCCTGGCCCACCTGGCCCAGCAGAAGCTCGCGGGCAAGGGCGCCAAGCTCGATCTCGCCCAGATGCAAGCGCTCAGCCACGGCTGCCGCGCCGCCAAGGAGCAACTGCTCACCGACCTGTCCCTGGCGTCGCTGCCCGTCACCGTTCTGGGCCGAGGCCGCAGCGTGGTCGGCGGCGCCCTCAAGACCGAACTCACTCGGGCCGAGGTCGAGCAGGTGCTCGTCGATGGCTTCTTCCCCATCTGCGAACGCTCAGCCGAACCCCGCCGCTCCCTGGCCACGGGCCTCCAGGAACTGGGGCTGCCCTACACCCCGGACCCGGTCATCACCAAACATCTCGCTTCCTTCCTCCGCCGGCAGGAGCCGATCCTCCGCGAACATGCCCAGAAGGCGGGGCTGGAACCCCGGCTGCTGCCCACCGCCCTGCTCTGCAACGGCGGCGTCTTCAAGGCGCAGGTGCTCCAGGATCGGATCAAGGCCGTGCTCGAAGCCTGGAGCACCGAAGCCGGGTCGCCCCAGCCCGTGAAGGTGCTGAGCGGGACCGACCTCGATCTCGCCGTCGCCCGGGGGGCCGCCTACTACGCTCTGGTCAAGCGGGGCAAGGGTATCCGCATCCGCGGCGGCACGGCCCGGAGCTACTACATCGGCGTCGAAAGCTCGCTCCCCGCCGTGCCCGGCATGCCGCCTCCGATCAAGGCCATCTGCGTCGCTCCCTTCGGCATGGAGGAAGATACCCAGGCCGATCTCCCCGGGCTGGAGTTCGGCCTGGTCGTGGGCACCCCCGCCGAGTTTCGGTTCCTGGGCTCCTCGACCCGCCGCCATGACGAGCCCGGCACCGTGGTCGAGGATTGGCAGGACGAGATCACCGAGCTGAGCCCCTTGACCGCCACCCTGACCGGCGCCGCCGAGGGAACCACCGTCCCGGTGCAGCTCCGAAGCCGCGTGACGCCGATCGGCACACTCGAGGTCTACTGCGTGGGCCGGGACGGCCAGCAGTGGAAGCTCGAATTCAATGTCCGCGATGCAGGGAAATAGGACCGACCCCACCGACCCCGAGGCTACCGGCGCACGGCCACGAAGAGACGGGCCTTGGGATCGGTCGTGCGGTTCGTTTGGGTATCATCCGCCAGCACCCGCCACACGTCCGGGGCGCTGCGAAGCTGCTGGCAGAGTTCCGCGTGCAGGTCGGCCTCGACCACGACGAGGCGAACGCCCCACCGGTCGAGATGCGCTTGCCAGCCCGGCTGTGCGGACTTCACGGCCATCACCGCTTGCCAATGGGCTGGCGACATCAGATGGACGTGGGTGTAGACGACAGGCCGATTGGCGGGCGGCAGGGCCCACAGCAGGAACTCGCCCTGCGTCTCGGAGGCGAACACGGGCCCTAGCTCTTGCGGCCCGAGCCG